>JAQTYB010000102.1 GCA_028688475.1 Elusimicrobiales bacterium | reverse complement strand
CCGCGCCGCCGAACACGCGCAGCGCGCGCGCTCCCTGCAGCGAGTCGTCAAGCTCGTCGTACCGGTGCCGGTCGTCGAGAGGGCAAAGAATCAGCGTTCGTCCGCCGATATCCAGCAGCACCTCGGCGTACGCGAACTGGCGGATATTGGCAAGCCCGTCGGCAAAAAGCGACTCTTTGTCCGAGGAATACGCCAGCCCGGGTTTGAGGCCCGCGGCGTCAAGCATGGCGTAAAGCAGAAACGGCTTGTCCAGCCCGTTGCCGGCGCGCTGCTGAAATATCTCCGCCGCGTTTTTTGGCACGTAGCTGTAATTGGCGGCGGAGACCGGCTGATACTTTATCTCCCTGGCCACCCAGTTATAAAGCGCCTCGGCTTTTTCGAGGTCCGTGGCCTTGCCGTCAATCAGTTCCTCAGTCTTTGCGGCGATGTCGGAGGAGAACACCAGTCTCTTTCTCAGAAGCGGCGCCAGTTCCGCGCGCAGGGGCTGCCAACCGTCCTCAAGCGAAAGCATCACCTGCGGAGCGTAACGCATGAAAGGCGGCGCGTCCGGCTCATCCTTATAAGACGGCACGTCGCGCATCTCCCAGATATAGGCGGTCCTGCCGGCCAGGTCTTTTGTGGAAAAACCGCGCTCCGGCGGCATATTGAACTCTTTGTAGTTAAGCTTGAGCCCTTCCGGCACATTCACGGTCAGGCGGTATATTTTGGACGGCTCCGTATAGCGGAACGCGATATCGCCGAAGAAAGGGTATGTGGAATTATGCTGGGCGTTCACGGTGTATTCAAAATCCACCACCGAACCCGTCTGCACGTTGGGCACCGCGAATTTTATCGTCTTCGCCCTGTTATAAGCCGGATAGCTGAGATTCGCGTAGCCCTCCATGACCGATATGTCGTTGAGGTAGCTGACAGACGAATCCGTTACGGAATAGGCGTAATTTATCGCCACGTCCTGAAACTCCGGCAGGTAGTTGAGCGTGACAAATGACGCGGGGCTCTTGCCCCGCTCCCTGAGTATATAGCGCAGCCCGCGTTTTGTGACGGAGTAGCTTTTGTCCCTGTTTATGTCAATCGTCACGTCCATCAGCCAGGTGATGAACCCGTCGTTGGAATAATCCTCCGGTTTTGGCGGGTTGGCAAGCAACTGTTTTATTCCGCCGTCTTCCAGCGGCGCGGATTTGCCGGAGCTATACTCCTTTATGAACTGAAGCTTCATTATGTCCCTGCGGTCATAAACCGCTGTCTTGCCGGCAGCCTCCATGACCGCCGAGGCGGAGGACAGCTTTACCAGATTGCCGTTGATTTCGTCGCCGTTGTTGAGGTAAAGCAGGTCCGCCATCGCGCAGGGCGCGGCGGAAAGCAGGGAGAGAGCCAGAATCAATCGCCTCATTTCTTCTCCTTGAAAAGCAACTGGGTTTTGGTATACGCCGCGGCTTTTTCCAGGAAAGCCTTGTAGTCTTCATAGTCCGCGGCCGGAATTTTCAGCGCGGGACGCTCCAGCGAAGCGGAGCAGTCCACCCCGCCGCGCCCCTCTTTTTTGCATCGCGCCTTAAACGAGCCGTACTTGCCGGAAAGGCTTATCTTCTCCGGCAGCGAGACGGCTTCGTAATTCGCCGGCGCCGCCAGGCGGTACCGCCAGTAGCGGCCCGACGGGGCCTCGTACTTTATCGGATGCTCGCGCCGCGCCTGGGATATTTCCTCTATCCTGAAGGCCTCCATCTCGAAATCCGGCAGTTTCACGATGACTATGTTGCCCGCGCGCTTGGCGAAGTCTCCGGCGGAGTATTTCATTGACATGGAAAACGGCTCCGCCACGTTCTCGGCGTTGTTGACCTGATAATCCAGCAGCTGCGCCGTCGCGGCGGCCAGTTTCGCGAGCCGCTCGAACGCCTGTTTCTGCTCCTCTTTTTTCAGGGAGCGGTAATAGCCGCGCACCTCGCCCTCGCGCGAGCCGGAGTAGCGCATTGTCCGCGAAACCACGGCCGCGTTCGACGTGGAAAGCGTTATGGAATAGTCGTAGAAATTGCCGTTGTCTTTCGGCGCGGGCGGGGGAACGAAGTCTATTTTTCCCGCGAACACATTGAGCACGTTCACGCCGTAATCGAAACCGGCAATTTCGGGATAACGGTAATCGTAGTTGGTCGAATCAAGAAAAATATGCTTTCCGCCGATATCCGCGACTGTTATCGAATGGTCGAAACCCAGTTGCGGGATGCGGAAATCCACCTCCTGCCGGTCGTTGGTGTTGATTAATATCGGCGAGGCTTTTATGCCCGCCACCCGCAGCATGGCGGTCAGCAGCAGCGACTTGTCAACGCAGCAGCCCCAGCGGCGCTTCCAGGTAAGATTGGCGTCGTAGCCGCCCCAGCCGGACGCCACGCCCACTTTCACCGCGATGTAGCGGATTTCCTTCTGGACATAGTGATAGATTTTCGCCGCCTTCTCCGCACCGGTTTTGGAGCCTTTTATCAGCTCCAGCGTGAACTTTTTCAATTCGGGGGAAGGCTGCGTCCTCTCGGCGTACATTTTCTCCAGCCAGCCGAACACCGGACCCCAGTCTTTGAGCAGCGAGCCGCGCATGAACGGAGCCACATCCTCGTACGCGGGCATCTGCGGCTCATTGGCGAGAGGGGGGACGTTCTCCAGCCGCCAGACATAAGTTTTGGTTTTGCCGGACCGGATTATTTCCGGCCCGGCGGACGCGACGTCCTTGAAATTGCGGACGGCATAATAAAAATCCTGCTTATCGGGAAGCGTTATGCTGATTTCCGAAACGCGCGCCGGCCCCTCGGTGTCCTGAAAACCCCATTGCGGAAAATAGAAATCCTTCCTGAAAGGATTATATTCCTCCTCCTCGGTTTCATAATCCACTATGGAACCGACCTGCACGGCGGGCATGGCGTACTGGCTGCAAATTTCCCCGGAAACGAAAAACTGGGAGCTGGCGTTCTGCGGCCTGGAAATTTTTATCCTGGAGGCGTCGAGCGGATAAACGCTCCCGTCCGGGGAATACACGCTGGCTTTCACTATTTTGACGCGCGAGCGGCCCTCCTCGGCGCAGGCGGTGACCTGTCCCCAATGCTGCTTGAGGCTTTCTTTCAATATCTGGCGCACCTGATGATTGCGGCGGATGCGCGTGCCGTCGGGATTGAGGACCTCGGCGCCGCTGTCGAGCAATATCAGCCCGTTCATGCCGGAATAGCGCGCGCCGAATTCCCGCGCCTGTTTCCATGCCTCGGCGGCGTCCCGTTTATCCCGCTCCGAGACCTGCGCCTGAGGCGCCGCGGTTTTTTCATCCGCGCGCCCCGCAAACTGTATTTCGAAAACCGAGCGGCGCGGCAGCGTTTTGCCGCCCGCCAGCTCCACCGAATCCGCGTCGGCGGACACGACCTCCGCGTTGATATCCTCACCGGAACGCAATTGCAGCACCTCGGCGCGGCAAACGGGCGCGAGAGCCAGCAGCAAAAAGATAATAAATCGCATCGTTCCTCCTCAAATATACTGCAAGTTTACCAAAATTAAAGTCCGGGCAAACGCCCGTGCCGGGAATGCTTGGCACATGTAAGCGCCGCGCTGCGCGCTGTTTTCAAAAAAAACGCTTGACAACTCCATTTACTAATACTAAACTAGTGTTAGTTATGAAGCTGCTCACGAAAAACACTGATTACGCGGTACGGGCGCTGCTGACGCTGGCGCTGGCCCCTAAGGGGGAGTTCGTCCCCTCGTCGGCCATCTCCGGCGCGCAGGCAATACCGCTGCCGTTCCTGCGCCGGATATTGAACACCCTGCTGAAAACCGGCTTCGTCGAAGCGCAGGAAGGCAAGGGCGGCGGGACGCGCCTTGCCAGAACCCCGGACCGCATATCGGTGGGAGAGCTCATCCGCGTTTTTCAGGGACCGGTCGAAATATCGCAATGCCTTTTCAGGCGCAGATTCTGCCGCAACCGCAGCACCTGCGTGCTGCGGCACAGGTTAAAGGGAATAGAGGCAAAGCTGGCCGACGAGTTCGAGTCAATCACCATAAAAAACCTGCTGGACGACTTAAAAAGAGGCGGCAATGCGCAGAAAAATCATAAAAATTGACGAAGCCAAATGCACCGGCTGCGGACTCTGCGCGGCAGGCTGCCATGAAGGCGCGATTAAAATCATCGGCGGCAAGGCGAGGCTGGTCAGCGAAACTTATTGCGACGGGCTGGGCGCGTGCCTCCCCTCCTGCCCGTCGGGCGCGCTTTCCCTCGCGGAACGCGCGCAAAACCCGGCGGGGGAAATCGGCTCCGAACTGTCGCACTGGCCGGTGCAGCTTAAACTCGCAAACCCGGACGCGCCCTGCTTTGACAACGCCGACCTGCTGATAGCCGCCGACTGCGTTACGTTCGCTTTCGCGGATTTCCACCGCAAACTGCTGCGCGGCAAAAAGCTGGTCATATTCTGCCCCAAGCTCGACGGAGATACGGAAGTATACGTCGAAAAGCTGGCCGCGCTGTTCAAAAATAAAAGCATCAAATCCGTCTCGCTGGCGCACATGGAAGTGCCATGCTGTTTCGGCCTCGCGCGCATAGTCGCCGAGGCTCAAACCAGAGCCGCAACGAATCTGCCGGTCTCCGAACTGGTGATATCGCTCGACGGTGAAATAACAGGTAAAAAGGGGGAATGAAATGACAAACTCAATGTTCTGCAGGCAGTGCGAGCAGACTCAAAACTCGAAGGCGTGCCTCAATCAGGGCGTGTGCGGAAAATCCGCGGAAACGGCCAGGATGCAGGATTTGCTGGTTTACGCGCTCAAAGGCCTGGCATGGCACGGCCACAAGGCGCGCCAGGCCGGCATCAAAGACGCGGAGGCGGACCGCCTCATCATGGAAGGTCTTTTCACGACGGTGACCAACGTCAACTTCGACACCGCGGCCATCGCGCCTATGATATGGAAAGCCGTCGCGCTGCGCGAACGCGCAAAAACGGCTCTCGCGAAATCCGGCAAGGCCGCGCAGGGTCCCGTGCCGCCCGCCGCATCGTTTTCGCCCGCGCAGGATATCGCGGGCCTGCTGGACCAGTCCGGCGAAGCCGCGCTTCCCGCCGACCATAAGGATGAAGACATCCGCGCATTGCGCGAAACGCTGCTGTTCGGCCTCAAGGGAATGGCGGCCTACGCCGACCACGCATTCATATTGGGAAAGGAAGACGACGGGGTAAACGGCTTCTTCTACGAAGGCCTCTCCGCGCTGACCGACGATAAGCTGGGCGCGCAGGACTATCTCGCCCTCATCATGCGCTTCGGGCAGGCGAACTTCAAGTGCCTTGAAATTCTCGACGCGGCGAACACGGGCGCGTACGGGCATCCCGTGCCCACACAGGTGCCGCTCGGCCACAAAAAAGGCCCCGCCATCCTTGTTTCCGGCCACGATTTGCGCGACCTGTTCGAGTTGCTTGAGCAGACCGAAGGCAAGGGAATTTCGCTATACACCCACGGCGAGATGCTGCCGGCGCACGCTTATCCAAAACTGAAAGCGTTCAAGCATTTCTACGGCCATTACGGCTCGGCGTGGCAGAATCAGTACAAGGAGTTCGCGGAATTTCCCGGCGCGCTCCTGATGACCACCAACTGCATACAGCGCCCGGCGAGTTCCTACACCGGCAGGATTTTCACCACCGGCCTCGTGCAATGGCCCGGCGTAAAGCACATAGAGCGCGCGGCGGGCAAAAAAGACTTCGCGCCGGTGATTGAGGCCGCGCTCGAAGCGGGTGGATTCAGCGAGGACGCGCCCGGAAAGGAAATCACCATCGGCTTCGCGCGCAACACCGTGCTGGGCGCGGCCGAGACCGTGGTGAAACTGGTCAAGGCCGGCAAGATAAAGCACTTCTTCTTAATCGGCGGCTGCGACGGCGCAAAGCCGGGCAGAAATTACTATACTGACTTTGCGCGGAAAGTGCCGAAGGATTGCTTAATCCTGACGCTGGCCTGCGGCAAGTTCCGCTTCAACACGCTGGAATTCGGCGAGCTCGAAGGCCTGCCGCGCCTTCTGGACTGCGGGCAATGCAACGACGCCTATTCCGCCATCGTAATCGCGCTGGCGCTGGCGAAAGCGTTCAACTGCACGGTGAACGAACTGCCGCTGTCTTTGATATTATCATGGTACGAGCAGAAGGCGGTCTGCATACTGCTGACGCTGCTGTCGCTGGGCGTCAAAAACATCCGCCTCGGCCCGACGCTGCCGGCGTTCGTCTCGCCGAACATCCTGAAAGCGCTGGTGGAAAACTTCGGCTTGAAACCGGTCACAACGCCGGACAAAGACATAGCCGACATACTTGGAGTGGCGGCAAAGTAACGCAACGCGCACAACAACGCCGCCAGAAACCAGAACGCAGCCCGGCCTAAACGCCGGGCTGCGTTTTTTGTCGAAAATAGACTTGCTCCCTCCTACTGAGTCCTGCATAAATAATATTTATGCAGGACTCAGTAGCTGCCCTTTGGACCCATGCGGGCATGGGGTCCAAAGACTTTTCCAATTAGGTCCAAAGACTCTTGTAAGCCTGGCCTGGCCTGGCCTGGCCTGGCCTGGCCTGGCCTGGCCTGGCCTGGCCTGGCCTGGCCTGGCCTGGCCTGGCCTGGCCTATAATACTGGTAAGCTTAGTTTTTCACGCCGCAACGCAGCACTGTGAAAGCGAGCCCGCAACAGTCCGAAAGGACAAGGAGACACGAAAATGAAAAAGCTGATGGCAATGGCCGTACTTGCGACAGTCGTGACAGGCGGCGCGGCGTATGCAAACTCCAACTATGACGCCCTGTTCGCCAAGGAGGGCGGCGCCGTAAGGGTCTGCGGCAAACTCCAGGTTGACAAACCCAACCCGGGCGAACCGAACTACGAGAAAAAATCCCTTGCGATGACCGACTACAATGCGACTTGTGTTCTGGTTATAGACGAAGTTGCGCAACCCAAAGGCCTTAAGATGGCCCTGATACAGTACGAAAGTGCGGTGCTCGGCCATCTGAAAGAAGGCAAGACATATTGCGCAATCGGCATCAAAGGCGCCACGAAAGCGGTCTCCTCGTACGACACGCGCATGAATCTGCTTGACTTCGCCATAGTCGGAGAAGTCGAGCAGTGGAAGTGACCCATATAGTAATCCATCAGGGGGCTGTCATGGCTGCTCAGATGGAAGGGTTCGCGGAATAACAGAAGGTTACACATAAATCAAAAAACGCTCCGCGAGGGGCGTTTTTTGTTTATGGGGGAACTTGGGACAGTAGACCTCTTGCATAACCCGTGTACCCAATTACTGTGTCATAAACACAGCAAAACCACAGGGCTGCATTTCAGCCACGAAATACACGAAAAATGAGGAGCCTTTTCAATTACAACAACAGCACTCAGCCGCAGATGAACGCAGATACTCGCAGATAAAGGCAGACAAAAGCGGTTTTGTTTTTAATCTGCGAAAATCTGCGTTCATCTGCGGCTAAAACTCCGTTTTTTGAGTTGTTTGTTCCTCTTTCGTGTATTTCGTGTGTTTCGTGGCTCGTATTCATAAAGAAATAGTCGCTTATGACACAGCAAGATTAGTCAATGACAGGGCGGCAGGGGTTATGCAAGAGGTCTACTATTCAGGAACACGTCCAATCAATCCGCGCAGTTTTTGCGCAGTTTTTGCAGTTCAGAAGAAGTGAAGAAACCGCAGACGTGTAGCAGCGGCAGGTAAAGCGCCAGCAGCAACAGCCGCGCCGCGAAGGCGGCGTACGGCATTCCGGCGAAAAACCCGTCGGTGAAGTAATGCGACGCCCACAGCGCCAGCGCCGGCAGCAGAGCCCGCGCCACGCGCCTGAACTCATACGGCACGGGATACAATTTGCGCGAGTAAAAATACATCAGCGCCGC
>JAQTYB010000101.1 GCA_028688475.1 Elusimicrobiales bacterium | reverse complement strand
GCGCGCTTATGTCGTACACCATCGCCAGCTCGCCGGAAGTTTTGCGCAGCCGCCGGCTCATGGCCGCCAGCATGGCGCGCATGAAAGCGATTCCCTCGGCGGGCCTGCCGCCGATGAAATCCAGCAGCGCTTTGCCGGATATCGCCGCCAGCTCGCAATCGGAGGCCGCCGTCGCGCGGGCGGACCTTGCGGCGGAGGTTTCGGGGTCCATCGCCGCCATTTCGCCGAAAAACTCGCCTGCGCCCAGAAGAGCGAGCGTTTTGAAACGGACATCGGCGTGGTCGAGGCGTTTTTCTATGCGCACGGCGCCGGAGAGGATGAAATAAATCTGGTCGCCGGGATCGTTTTCCTCAAAGACCGTCTCCCCCGCCTTCAACCGGCGGGACTGCGCCAGCGCGGCCAGCCGCGCCATATCCCCGGCGGAAAAAACCGAGAACAGCTTGAAGCCTGAAAGAGCGGCGGAATTTGTCGGATTCATGGCCGGTTATTGCTCGTCATCGGTGAATGTGGAGGACGCCACCACTCCGGCTCCGCCGGAAAGCTGGCGGAAGGTATCGGGGCTGTGGGTTTTGGAGGCGGCCTCGTCGTAGGTTACCAGCCCGCGCCGCACGAGGTTGGCGAGCGATTTGTCCATGGAAACCATGCCGAACTTGGCGCCGGTCTCTATGGAGTTGTAAATCATGTGCGTTTTGCCTTCACGGATGAGGTTGGAGATGGCCGGAGTCACGGACATGAACTCGCGCGCGGCGACGCGGCCTTTTCCGTCGCGCCGGGGCAGCAGGAGCTGGGAAATCACGCCTTGCAGCGTGCCGGCCAGCTGGATGCGCACCTGCGTCTGCTGGTGCGGCGGGAAAACGTCTATCACGCGGTCTATGCTTGACGGCGCGTCCTGCGTGTGCAGCGTGGCAAAGCACAGGTGCCCCGTCTCGGCGGCGGTCAGCGCCAGCTGGATGGTTTCCAGGTCGCGCAGCTCGCCGATGAGGATTACGTCGGGGTCCTGGCGCAGCGCGGCGCGCAGCGCCGCCGCGAACGATTTTGTCTGCTGCCCCACCTCGCGCTGGCGGAAAACGGATTTCTTGTTGGTGTAGACGAACTCTATGGGGTCTTCTATGGTGAGAATGTTATAGGCGTCGCGCTGGTTTATGGTTTCCAGCATGGCGGCCAGCGTGGTGGATTTGCCGGAGCCCGTCGGGCCGGTGACGAGAATGAGCCCGCGCGGCATGTTGGCCAGAGCCAGCATGTCCGGCGCGAGGTCTATCTCGTCGGGAGAGGGGATGCGCGAGGGGATGACGCGCAGCACGGCCTCCACGCCGTTTGTCTGCAAAAAAACGTTTATGCGAAAGCGCCCCAGGCCCTCGATTCCGAAAGAGCAGTCCAGCTCCCAGTTCTCCTCGAATTTCTGCCGCATGGATTCATAAAGCACGGAATAGATGAGCGCTTTGGTCTGCTCGTCGGTAAGCGCCGGAAATCCCGGCACGGGGCGTATCTCGCCCTGCAGGCGCATCATGGGAGGCTTGCCCACCACCACATGCAGGTCGCTGGCGCCCATGCCGACCGCCGTTTTGAGTATCGCCACCATTTCACCGGCCATGTTCCCTCCCGGTTGCAATCCGAAAACTTTCTCCGCCCGCCACATGACGGAGTATGCGTTTTCAGTGTAGCATTTCCTTCTGTTTCCAGCCATCCAGCACGCCGAGATAATCCGCCCCCAGTATCACGGTCGCGTCCGACGTTGAGATTTTGCGTTTTTCCGCTACTATCTCCGCCGATGGCAGCCCCATGTTCCGCGCCAGCCGGCCAATGTCCTCGATGCGCCCGGAATGGTCTAAAATCCTGCTTTTTGCCTCGGTGGAGCGGTAATTGTCGAAACGGAGCACGTCCAGCCGCTGGACGCCTCTGTCGCTCATGTCCCGCAGGTAGCGGGTGACAAGCGCCGCCGCGCCTTTGCGCCCCGTGGCGTTTAGCACCTCAAGCACCAGCGGTCCCGAGGGCGCGGCGCGGACCTCCGGCTCCGTGTCCGGCGCGGCGGACGCCGCGGAGACGCGGGACGGATTTATCATGAAATCGGCCACTTCCAGCCGGGTGGCCTCAAGCGCCGCCGCGATGAAATCGAACAGCGGGATATTGCAGTTGCCATTCGCGCGCGCGGCCAGGTAACCTCCGAAAAAACCCGGCAGCAGCCCCGGATTGGAGCGCCAGCCGTTGAGCCAGTTTTTGAGATTGTCCCACGCGGTCTGCCGGTCCAGCTCCGGCTGCGGGCGGAAGTAAAAAATCCGCTGCGCGCCGGAAACCCGTATTCCCGCCGCTTCCAGCGCGGCGGCGGCGCGCCTGGCGTTGGTGGCGGAGGGGTCTGTTTCGTTGCGCACGGGGCGCAATTCGGCCTTGCCGTCGCGGGAGTTGTAAACCAGCACCACGGGCGGCGCCGTAAGCACGGCCACGCTCACCGGCGCGCCCCGCGCCACCGAGCGCGAAAAGTCCGAGCGCAGCTGCGCCACCACGGCGAAGACGGCCAGCAAAAAAGCGGCGCCCAGTATTATTCTGCCGAGCCTTTCTCCCGCGCGCGGCGTATGAGGCTGTTCCATAGTTCCAATCCTTTCGGGCAAAACCATTTTGCACCTTTTATTATGTGCGAAAGCTTCATGGCGGCGGTTTTGCAAACCGCAGCGTCGAGGTCTTTGAAGGCCGCCGCGCGTATTTCCCGCGCGGCGCGAAATCCGCGCTCCTCGGAGGAGGCGTCGGCCACGAAAATTATTTTTTCGAGCTGCGTCATCCCCGCGCGGCCCAGCGTGTGGTTTTCCACGGCAAGTAGTATATCCTCGCTGGAAACCGAAAATTCCCTCCGCGCGATAACGGCCCCCGCGAACGAATGCAGCAGCGACGGCTGGTTTTGCGCTATTTCACGGAGCCACGGTTTGCGCAACAACCCGTGTCTTGCGGCAAAGGCGCGCAGCCTGCCTCTGGAGTATTGTTTCCCCGCGTCGTGCAGGAGGCCGGCAAGCGCGGCGTCGGCGGGGTCGCCGCCGTGGCGCTCCGCCAGTTCGCGCGCCAGTTTGGCGACGCCGAGGGAATGTTCGCAGCGCTCCGGTTTGAGCCTGGTTTTCAGGTATTTATGCGCGCGCAACCCATAGAGACCGCGCTTTTTGATATAGCCCGCGACAGCGTCCGGCACGTCATGCGGCACCTTGCCGGAGGAATAAATCCTCGACCGCACCGATGTGGAGGAAACCGGCGGAAAAGTCCCGTCCAGCGTCCGGAAAGAGCAGATTTCACGCGCGGGCGTTGTATCCGGCGTATCGCTTCTTAAGCCGACAAGCAGTTGTGCGCCAGCCGCCACTTCGCGGTAGTTGCGCCATTTGCCGAAGCTGAGCGCGCAATCGCTCCCCATCAGCAGATAGAAAACCGCGCAGGGATAGCGGCGGCGCAGATGGCGCAAAAGCTCGTAAGTATATGTTTTGCGCTTCTGGCGGCACTCGAACGGGTCTACTGTTATTTTTTTGCGCTCCGCCGGAGAAAACGCTTCTTCCAGCGCCAGTCCGATAAGTCTTTTGCGGCTGACGAAGCTTTCAGCCGGGCCCGACTTGAAAGGCGAAACGAACGCCGGCACGACATGGCAAAAATCCGGCCTGACCGCCTTGAAAGCGGCTTTCAAAAGAAGCAGGTGCCCGCGGTGCGGCGGGTCGAAACTGCCGCCGTAGACAAGAATTTTTTTGCTCATGGGTGCATATGAAACCGCTTCTTTCACGGCGGCCTGTTACCGCTTCGCGGCTTTGGGGGCGTATTATTTGCCGGGTTGAGCCTTATTTACAACCATATTCGCCTGCGACGCCGAGAGAGAGTTTCCTGGACTGTTCGTCGGTCAGCAGCAGATTGGGGTTGAAATACTCTTCAGCCAGCACTTGCGCGCACTGTTGCGCGCTCCAATCCTTTCTACATTGCGGCATTTTTGGAACGCTTCGCGGTTCCTGCGGCAACGGATTGTTGAAGCCTGCTTTTGCGCCGGCTGCGCCGCAAATATAACCGGTCCATTCGTTGACTTGTTTCATGTGCCGCTGCCCGGACATTGTGCCGAACAGTGTGCCGAGTATAACATCCTTGAAATCACGGATGGACTGAGGATTATCGCAATCGAGCGGTTTGCCGGTGGTTTTTCTGGCGCGCTTGACCGGTTTGTCCGGTTTGTCCATTGTTTTGGTATGACCGTTTGTGGCAATGCCGGAATTGGCCGACTTGTTATACGCCGACAGAGCCTTTTCCTGCGAGATGGAATTATCTTTCTGCGCCGAGACCGCCGAAGCGAACATCGCCGAGACCGCGAGGGCAAGCATTGATTTTTTCATCATCCCTCCTAAGCGTGGGCATTTGATTATGCTGTTATCAGAATTAAACCAATTAAGTGTTTGCATTATCAAACGAGGCGCGGAAAAATATAAAATGGGTTCTCGGCTTGATTTTGCAAGCTTGTTCTCAAGGAGGCCGGCATGGCGGCTAAAAAAATTCTGATAATCGGCGGCGGGCCGGGCGGATATCCGGCGGCGCTGCACGCGCGGGAACTGGGCGCGGAAGTGGCGCTGGCGGAAAAATCGCTTATCGGCGGTGTCTGCCTGAACTGGGGCTGCATACCTTCAAAATCGTTTCTGGACGCGGCGCACCGCTTCCACACCGTCTCAACGCTGGGCGCGCTGCTAGACGATTCCGCCAAAGACGCGCTTTCCGGCGTGCTGGCGGGAATTTCATGGGAAAAAATACAGTCCCGCCGCAAAGGACTGCTTGATAAACTGCGCTCCGGGCTGCGCCGCACTATCGAGTCCAAAGGAATAAGAATAGTGGAGGGAACCGCCTCTTTTATCTCGGACAACGAGGCGGAAATAAAAACCGCGGCGGGCGCGGTGCGCGAAACTTTCGACGCCGCGATTATCGCCGCCGGAACCGCCGCTTTCTATCCGCCGCCGTTCGACGCGCATAAAGACAAACTGCTCGACAACGTAAGCGTGTTTTCGCTGGAGCGAAAGCCCAAATCCGTCGTGATTATCGGCGGCGGGGTAATCGGGCTGGAATTCGGCTGTTTTTTCAACGCGCTGGGCTGCGAAGTTTCCATAGTGGAAATGCAGCCCGCGTTGCTGCCGGGGGAGGACGAGGCCGTTTCCCGCGCGCTGGCGCAGAGCTTTGAAAAACGCGGCGTGAAACTGCATCTCGGCAAAACCGCCAAGTCAGTTTCTTTCGACGGCGGGATGAAAACCGTCGCGCTGTCGGACGGGACGGCGCTAACCGCAGAAGAAGTGCTGGTGGCTGTTGGCCGCGTTGCGGAGCTTTCCGCGCTGAACCTCGACAAAATCGGCGTGTCCTGGGACCGCAAAGGCATAAAAGTGGACGACAGGCTGCGCGTATCCGGCAAAAGCAATATTTACGCCGTCGGCGACGTGAACGGTCTTATGCAACTGGCCCATGCCGCCACGGCGCAGGGCGAAACCGCCGCCGCCAATATCATGGGAGCCGATGAGGCGTACGACAATTCCGCGATACCGCGCTGCGTCTACGCCTGGCCTGAGGCCGCCTCCATCGGACTCAACAAAGCCCAGGCCGAAAAAGCCGGACTGACGCCTAAAACGCACCGCGCGTTTTTTCTGGGTTCGGGACGCGCGCTCACGCAAAACGAAACGGAAGGTTTCGTGCAGGCGGTCAGCGACGCTGATACCGGGCGGCTGCTGGGCGCGCAGATTGTGGGCGCGGGTGCCAGCGAGCTGATTCACATTTTCGCAGTGGCGTTGTCCGCGAAAATGACAGCAGCGCAACTGCGCAGGGTGATTTTCGGCCACCCCACCATGTCCGAAACCATCCACGACGCGCTGGCGCGGTGAGCGGCCAAATTGCAAAGACTGTCTCCAAAAGCTAGACTCTAACCGGAGGTGATTATGCTTGACGACACGCCCCCCGTTGCGCTTACCTTTGACGATGTGCTGCTCGTGCCCGCGAAATCGGATATACTGCCGCGCGCGGCGGATATCTCGACCCGGCTGACCGCCAAAATCCGCCTGAACATCCCCGTGCTTTCCGCCGCGATGGATACCGTTACCGAGGCGCCGTTCGCCATCGCCATGGCGCGCGAGGGCGGCATCGGCATAATCCACCGCGCCATGTCGCCGGAGGCGCAGGCGCTGGAAGTGGAAAAAGTCAAAAAGTACGAGTCGGGCGTCATCATCAACCCCGTCACCATCTCGCCGGATTCCACGCTGCGCGCCGCGTTCGAGTTGATGCGGCGGACCGGCGTGTCGGGATTTCCGGTTACGGTGAAAGGGAAACTCGTCGGCATCGTAACCAACCGTGATTTGATGTTCGAGACCGATTTTTCCAAAAAAATATCCGACGTGATGCGCAAAAAGCCGTTCACCGCGCGCGTCGGCACGTCGCCTGAAGAGGCCAGGAAAATACTGCACAAGCACCGCATAGAGAAATTGCCGCTTGTGGACGCCGGCGGCCTCTTGCGCGGAATGTACACCACCAGGGATATCGAAAAAAAGCGGCTTTATCCCAACGCCAGCTCCGACGAGATGGGCCGGCTGCGCGTCGGCGCGGCCACCGGAGTGGGCGAAGAAGGGCTGCGCCGCGCCGAGCTTTGCGTGAAGGCCGGCGCCGACGTGATAGCGATAGACTCCGCGCACGGGCATTCCGCGGGAGTGATTGAAACGCTCAGAAAACTCAAGAAGAAATGCGATGTGCAGGTCATCGCCGGCAATGTGGCCACCGCCGAAGGCACGCGCGCGCTGATAGAGGCGGGCGCGGACGCGGTGAAAGTGGGCATCGGCCCCGGTTCCATTTGCACCACGCGCATAGTTTCCGGAGTGGGCGTGCCGCAGCTAACCGCGATTAAGGAGGCCGCCTCCGCCGCCGCGAAATACGGCGTGCCGGTTGTCGCCGACGGCGGGATAAAATTCTCCGGCGATATCGCAAAAGCCGTCGCCGCCGGCGCGGACTGCGTGATGCTCGGCAGTTGTTTTGCCGGCGCGGAGGAAACCCCCGGCGAGATAATTTTCTATCAGGGCAGAAGCTACAAGCTCTATCGCGGCATGGGTTCGCTGGGCGCGATGGAGCAGGGCTCGAAAGACCGCTACGGCCAGCAGGGCGTGGAATGCGACAAGCTGGTGCCCGAAGGCATAGAGGGCCGCGTCCCGTACAAAGGCCCTGTCTCGAAAATAATCCACCAGTTG
Source organism: Elusimicrobiales bacterium (assembly GCA_028688475.1). GTDB lineage: Bacteria > Elusimicrobiota > Elusimicrobia > Elusimicrobiales > Elusimicrobiaceae > JAQTYB01. Next base: position 720 of record JAQTYB010000101.1, on the reverse strand, counting down.
ATGGGCGGGCTGCGCTCGGGAATGGGCTACTGCGGCGCGCGCACCATCGCCGATTTCAAGGCCAACGCCAGATTCGTGCGCATAACCGGAGCTGGGCTCAAGGAAAGCCACGTCCACGACGTTACAATCGTGAAAGAGGCCCCCAATTATATGGTGGAAGGCGGGTAACGACGCTCCGGCAAATGTGATACAATTACATTGACGCCTCTTTTTGCCTGGCCCGTTCGTCTAGCGGCCTAGGATGCTGCCCTCTCAAGGCAGAGACCACGGGTTCGAATCCCGTACGGGCCGGGCAAAAAGAGGCTTTTATTTTTGCGTCCCACCGGGAGACCGCCATGCAGGACCCGAACAGCAAATTCATAGTCTACGCTTATCTGATGAACCACGCCGACAGAAGCAAGTTCTCGCCGGAACTCGTAAAGCTGCACATAGAGCATTGCAGAAAACTGGACGACGCCGGCAAATTCGTCATCGGCGGGCCTTTCCTCAACTATAAAGGCGGCATGGTGGCAGTGCGGGCCGCTTCATTGGAAGAGGCGAAGGCCGTCGCCGAAAGCGACCCTTTCATCAGCAGCGGCTTCGAGACTTACGAACTGCGCAAGTGGGAACTCGCCTGCTCCGAGAACAACTATCTGGGATAACCATGGAAACCGGAATCATAGGCCTGCCCAACGTCGGCAAATCCTCGCTTTTCAACGCGCTTACAAACGCGGGCGCGGC
>JAQTYB010000014.1 GCA_028688475.1 Elusimicrobiales bacterium | reverse complement strand
ATACCGGCAGCTATAAACCGGGGCCCGTTTTGCAGGGGCATGAAGGCAACATAGACGGCCTCAGCTTTTCTCCCAACGGCAAATATCTGGCTTCCGCCGGCGAGGATAAGACGGTCAGGATATGGCAGGTGCCGCTTCCCGGTCAGACATTCCCCGAACCCGCCGTTTCCTCCGCGCCTTCCGCTTCAGCCGCGAACGCGTCCGCCCCGGCGGTCTCTTCGGTTCCCGCCGCCAAGCCTCAGGCGGACATGGACAGCTATCGCAGGCATCTTGAGAACGGCGCCAGGCTGTTTTCCTTCTCGCCTTTCGCGCTGGCCGCGAATATGAAGGCGCGCGGCGAGTTCCGCAGCGCGTTGAAGTATTACGACGGCGGCGAGGCCAGGGAAAAGGCCGCTGCCGCGGACAGGCTGGTGAGAAAAGGAATCACGCAGCTTTCGATAGCCGCCGGCGCGCTGCTGGCGGGGCTGGGGATATTGTTGTTTGTCCTGCTGCGCGGCAGGTTCGCCGGCAAAGGCGGCAAACCCGCGCCGGATATCAAAGGACTGCTGTCCGCCAATAAAACCGGCGAGGCGCTGGCCGCGTACCGCAAATATGCCGCGGCGGACGGCGACATGGCGAAAATAGCGCCGGAGGATATCTACGCGGTTTTTGAAAAGAAGGGCCTGCTCGAAACCCTGCCGGACGAGCGCCTGCCCGAAGCGCATTACGCGGCTTTCGCAAAAAAACTGCTCGCGGACTCCGACGCCGCGCGGGCATATAAGTTTTTCCGGAAGTTCAAAAGCGTCCACGCCGGACAGGACTACGTTCCCGGCATATTCACGGAAAACGATATCGCCGGGCTTTACGCCGCCGGGCCGGAGCCCGACAGGATAACCGAGGAAAAGATGCCGCTTTCCGAGACGGTGAGTTATGCCGCCAGAATCGCCGCCGACGGCAGGAAGGATGACGCCGCCAAAGTCCTTCTGCGCGGGGAAACGCTTTCCAGCGACGCGCTGGACAATGCTGCCGCCAAACTGGCGGTGGAAACGCTTGTCGCGCACGGCAAGGGCGGCGAACTGCTTAAAATCATAGACGGCGCCAAATGCGCCCGCTCGGTGTATGACGCTGTCGCGGAAGTTTTCACCGCCAAGGGCGAGCATGAAAACGCGGCCAGGGCGATGGATATCTGCATCCGGCACTATCTGCCCCTCAACGAGGCGGAGTGCGCCATGCTGGTTTGCGCCTACAAGGCCGTCGGACGGCTGGACACTCTCAAGCCGGAGCTTGTGCCCGAAGCGTCGCTGCATCTTATCGCGCGTTCCATGCTGGAAGGCGGCAAAACGGAAGACGCGCTGAAGCTGCTGTCGCGGGTTCCGCGCGAGAAATGGGGCGACAGCGAGTACAGCCTGTGCATGGAGCTTTATGAGAGGCTCAACCTCTATGACCTGGCTGAGGAAATGATGGGCAAGCTCAAGCCGGTGAAGAAACTTGCCGACATGCCGGAGCTGTATTTCGCTTTCGCCGTTTATTGCGAGCAGCAGGGCAAGCTTACCGAGGCGCTTTCCTTATATAAGGAGTTTGTGACGCAGGGCATAACCTGCAAGGATGTGCTGACCCGCTATCCCGCGTTGCGGGATAGGCTGGCCCGGCAGGGCATAAGGCTTACCCAGCCGGCCAAAGTGCGTGTGGAAGATGAAGTTCTGGGCGCCGCTCCGGTGGTACAGTTGCCTGCTCCATCGCCGGAAACGGAACCTGTTGCGGAGTCCGCCACCGTGTCTTCTGCGTCATTGCCGGAGCCTGCCAATCCTCAGCAAGCAGTGGAACCCGTCAGCGAACCGGTTTCGGAACCTGCCGTAGTCGCTCTTTCCCCCGAGCCGGAACCCGCCAAAGAGCCTGTGGGCGTTGCGGCAGTCTCCGCCGGCGTTTGCGAACCCGCCGGACGCGCGCCCCGCCGTATTGACGAGGATACCCGCCGGATAAGCCTGCTCAAAGGCGGGAAAATGGAGCTGCTCCGCGAAATCGGCAGGGGCGGAATGGGCATAGTTTACTGCGTTTTCGACAAATCGCTCAACCGCAAGGCGGCGCTCAAGCGGATGCGCGACGAACTCTATATTTCCAAAAAAGAGGCCGAAAAATTCCTCAACGAGGCCCGCCTAGTCGCGCAGTTGAACCATCCCAATATCGTGGTGGTTTACGAAATTATCGAGCAGGACGACATGGCGCACATATTATTCGAGTACATAGACGGCCTGTCGCTCGACCAGCTGCTTGAATCCTCGCGCGGCGGGCTGCCTTTCAACGAGGTGATGCGCATAGTGGAGCAGGTCTGCAACGGCCTTTCGTACGCGCACAACCATAACGTGATACACCGCGACCTCAAGCCGTCCAATATAATGCTGGCGCACGACGGCCTGGTGAAAATAACCGACTTCGGCATCGCCCGCATGGCCAAGGACACGATACTGCGCCTGACCGGCGCCTCCACCGGCACGCTGGCCTATATGGCGCCGGAGCAGGAGTTGGGCGCGTTCGACGCCCGCTCGGATATTTACAGCCTCGGCGTGCTGCTCTATGAGATGCTTACGGGAGAAATTCCTTTCAGGGGTCCCAATTTCTATCTGCAAAAAGAGAAGATGATATACAAGCCCGTCACCGAGCGTTCGCCCGAATTGCCGCCCGAACTAAACGACATTATAGCCAAATGCCTCAACGCCGACCGGGACAAACGCTACGCCGCCGTTGACGAGCTGCTGCGCGACCTCATGGGCCGGATGTAAGTAACCGATTGCCCGTACAGAGGACTTGCTTCCAGATAAGAGAACGTAATTAATCTGTGTCATAAACACATCAAAGCTACAGGGCTGCATTTCAGCCACGAAACACACGAAATACACGAAAAATGAGGAGCCTTTTCAATTACAACAACAGCACTCAGCCGCAGATGAACGCAGATTTTCGCAGATAAAGGCGACAAAAGCAGTTTTGTTTTTAATCTGCGAGTATCTGCGTTCATCTGCGGCTAAAACTCCGTTGTTTGTGTTGTTTGTTCCTCTTTCGTGTATTTCGTGTGTTTCGTGGCTTATATTCGTAAAGAAATAGCTGTTTATGACACATTAATATGCTGTCCCAAATTACCCCCGATAAAACACGGGCTTGGAAAATTTCCAAGCCCGTGTTTGTGAAAAGGCGTCTGTCTTAATCAGGTTCACATGTGCAGTTCTGCGGCCCTAATGGCACGGGATGCGTGTAAGCCGGACAGTTGCACTGGGAAGGAAAGTCTTTGTTGGGGTGGATGATACCCAAGGGTTTTCTGTAGTGGAACATGGTTTCGCCTATCTTGACCGTTCCTTCCTCATCGCCCTTGCTGAGGTCCTTTTTCCCGTCAAACTCTATTTTCAGCTTGTTGAAGACCGAGTTTGACGGATTGGACACGCCGTACACGTCCTTGTTACAGTCGAAGCATCTGACCCGGCTCAGCAGGTCCAGGTGGAATATCCCTATTTTTTTCAGATTGCCGACCTCGTTGATGGCAAGGGTTATCTCGGCGTCTTTCGCCGTTTCACCCATACCCATGGTAACGCACAGCATTTCCGGCGTTCTTGAAAAACTCCCTTCGTTCGCCGAAAGCTGATAACAGGCGGTGGGATACTGTGGCGGTGGTGGTTTCCGCTGCCCCTCGTCTGCCGAAAGCTGGTAACTGGCAGCGGCGGCGTGGACAACCAGCGCGGCCCCAAACAGCATCAACTTTTTCATTTTCGTGTCTCCTCGTCCTTTCGGACTGTTGCGGGCTCGCTCTCACAGTGCTGCATTGCGGCGTGAAGAACTAAGCTTACCAATATTATAGGCCAGGCCAGGCCAGGCCAGGCCAGGCCTACAAGAGTCTTTGGACCTAATTGGAAAAAGGCTTTGGACCTATGCCGGCATAGGTCCAAAGGGCAGCGCGTATGAGATGTCAGCGGTTTGCGATTGAGTTCAAGCGGGTTACTTGCCGCTTTCCGTGCTCAGCAGTTTGTTGGGTTCCGTGCCGTCTTTTTCATCCAGCATATTGTATGCGTCGGCGGCGGGCTGGGTTTCGGGGGCGCAGATGTCGTCTTTCGTGCCGAAAGTCTTGTCCGGTCCCGCGGAGATTATCCGGTACCGCGCGCCTGTTTTAAGGGCTTGCTGTTCGGGATAGGTATTTATCCGGCAGGGGGTGCCCCACGCGTCCATGAGCTGCTCTTCGCCGACAAGCGGTTTCCAGTTCCGCGCCCTGGCCGGGCCGGTAACGAGCTGGCGCAGGTCGGCGGGATATTCCGTGGTGGCGGCTTTGTACGCCTCAACGGCGCGCTCAAGCGCCGCTATTTCCCTGCGGGTGCGCGCGGCGGGGTCCTGCGGGTTGACCCTCATCGAGGAGCAGGCGCACAACGCCGCGCAGGCGAGGGGAATGTATTTTATCTTCATACGCTTACTGGTCCTTTACCACCTTCGGGGTTATGAAGATGAGCAGTTCCCGCTCGGTCTTCGTCTTGCTGGTGGAGGTGAAAAGCATCCCGATTATGGGCAGATGGCCCAGCAGCGGCACGCGGCGCACGGTTTTGGTGTCCTCGTTGCTGATGAGTCCGCCTATCAGCACGGTGGAGCCGTCTTTCACCCGCACCGAGGTGGTGATGGCTTCGCGCTGCGTGTCCACCACGTTGTTGTTGGGAAAGAACGTGGATACCGCGGGCCGGCTGATTTCCGGCGTGACGATGAGCGTTATCATGCCGCCGTCGTTGACCTGCGGCGTCACCCAGAGCGTTATGCCGGTGGTCTGGCGTATGGGGTTGGTGGCCTGCTCGCCCAGATAGCCGGAGCCGGTGAAAAGCTTGGTTTCAAACTGCACCACCGTGTCCGCCGTGATGGCGATTTCGGCGGGCTTGTTGTTTAGTGTCAGCACCTTGGGTTTGGACAGGAACTGGCTGTCCCCGCTGGTTTCTATCGCCTTGAGGACCGCCGTAAGCTGCGAGAAAGAAAGCAGCCCGAAAGAATAGTTGCCGTAGAAAGCGTTGCTTGCGGGGGAAAAACCCGCGCCGGGCGGATTTGCCGTGAAATCATATTTCGGCAGCGCGAAGACATTGCCGCTTTGGGTGAACGGGAAAGACACGAGGGCGCTGTTTCCCTGGAACGCGCCCAGTGTGCCGTCAGATGAACCGTAGGAAATGCCGAGATTCTTGAGATTGTTGGCGTTGGTTTCCACGAAATAGGTTTCTATCATTATCTGCGGCACCGGGGTGTCGAGATTCTCGATAAGCTCCTCTATCGCGGGAAAGCTTTCCGGCACGTCCGAGATGATGATGCTGTTGGTTTCCGGGTAAACGCGCATGGAGCCGTATTCGCTTATCATGCCCTGCACCACGGCGAGGAAATTATTGCTGGTTGCGTCCACCTTGGCGGACGCCGCCGTTTTTTCGCCGCCGGTCTGGAACTTGTCCGTTATTGACTTGGCCTGCACGTTGACCAACTGGGTGTATTTGAGCCGGAATATCCGTGTGGTAAGGCGCATTTTCGTGCGCCCCAGTTCCTTTATCACGAACGTGCTGCTGTTGCCTACCTGCTCGTAGGCGAGGCCGTGTATTTCCAGCAGGCCGCGCAGCGCGTCGCGCAGCGTGACATCCTCCATAAGCGCGGTGTATTGCCGGGTTTGCAACTCCTTCGCTATTATGAAACTGGCGCCGGTCTGTTTCGAGATGGCTTCCAGAATCACGGTGAGCGGCATCCCGCGCAGATTTAGCGTGACGCGTTTTGAGGAGAGTCTCGCGTCGCCCGTCAGAAGCGGGATGGCGGGCGCGGCGTCCGCGGCGGGCTGGGCCTGCGGCGGCTGGACGGGCGCGGCGGCCGTTTCATGGGCCGGCTGCGCGGGTTTGTCCGAAGGCGGCTGCGCCGGCGTCTCCTGCGCGGTTTCAGCGGTTTGCGCGGCGGGCGCCGCCGCGGCGGCCTGCGCCGCGAGGACCTCTTTTTTGCCGAACACTATCCGCAGCCCGTCGGGTTTTTCGATGACGGCGTAGGAATCTTTGGCGGCGGGTTTTGCGAGGTCTATCGCCAGCCGCGCGGTGTAGCGGGTTTTCTGCTCGAACTGGCTCAGGCGCAGTTGTTTTATGAACTGCCCGCCCTGCCCGCCCAGCGTTTTGGAGCCCAGAGGGTAGTTGGTGTTGATGAAATCCACTATCAGCTTGGCCGAGCGTTTGGGCGCGCTGGCTTTGTATTCCACCGGCGTCTGGACTTTGACGAAAACCTCGTCGGGCGATACCAGCTGCACGCTTTCTATCAGGCTGCGCGCCTGCGCGGAAGCTGCGCAGGCCGCCGCCAGCAGGACGGCCATGACGGCGGAAAAGAGTTTCCTGTTTTTTTCCATTAGCGGTTGTTGCGGAGCTGTAGTTGTCATCATGACCTCGGATGCCCTGTTTTTATCGCGGCTGCGATATGATATCAAAAATTTCCCTCTTTTCTAACGCGGGCGAAGCGTTTTTCTATGGTTTTGCCGTTCACGGACAATACCACCCTGTCGGGGGTTATCCTTACCACTTTCAGATTCCTGTAGACCGTCCCCTCGGTAAGCAGCACGCCGTTGACGCTCACCATGGGATTGGATTTGGACCAGACTATGCCTTCCACAAATACTCCGGCCAGTTCCGGCTTTGCCGCTTTGCCCCTGCCTTTTGCGGTCCCGGTGCTTTTCAGCGTTTCGGCGGAAGAGACTTTTTCTCCGTATTCGAAGATGTTGCGCATTCCCGGCGGGGGCGAATATTCCGCCGGCGGCGGCGGCAGTTCTATCTTGCTCATGGCCGCCGCCTCTTCGGTTTCCAACTGCGGACGCGACAGAGTGATAAGCGCGTAGCTGGCCGCCAGGACCAGCATGATGGGAACCCACCGCTGATAATTGAAGTTCTGCATTCAGCGCTTCTCCTCATCAACCACGCTTTCCCTGCTGCCGGCAGGTACGGGTTGGCGGGCCGGCGCGGAAACCGCCGCCGGCTCCGCTTTCAGCGGCGGCGCGGGCGGCGCGCCGGCGGGTTTGACGCCGGGCAAACCGGAATACTTGCTTGACGGCGCAAAGACGCCTGCCGGCTGCGGCTCGTCCTCCTCCAGAATGAATTTGCCGGAAGGAGCGCTTGCGGCCGTTTTTTCCGGCTGCGGGGGCCGCGGCGCTGCTTGCGGCGGCTCTGCGGGCTTGCCGCGGGGCTGTTCGCTATGCGGTCCGGCGGGTGCGGGCGGTTTTTCCGAAGCCGTATGCTTGAGCGCCGGTTTCCCGGTTTGCGCCGCCGGCTCCGGTTTGACGGGCGGCGCGCTCTGCGAATCTGCGCCGGAGGCTTGAGGGGATTCTGCGCCGCTCTGCGTTGCCGGAGGCTGCGCGGCGGACGGTTCCGCCGGTTTTGCTCCCGCCCGTTTTTTGCCGTCGCTCTTTTTCGGGGGGGACATGAGCACCGCCATGCCGAGAGACATGCCGTATTCTTTCCCGGAGGGGAAAAACCGCAATTCGTTCACGTTGACCTTCTCCCTGCGGTTCTGCAGGACGCCGACAAACTTTATCAGGTTGGCATAGGAGCCGTTGAGAGTCGCGCGCAGTCCCAGCCTGACAGGCCCTTTTTCGCCTCCCACGCTGCCGTTGAGGGCCGGAGATATTCCGGCGGTGGCGACTTTGTTTTCAGCCGCCAGCATTCTTATCTCCGAAATCCACTCTATGAACTCCGTTTTAGAGGACATGCGTTCCTGATACGCTTTGCGGGTGTCTTTTATGACGACATTCGCGCGCATCAGGTCGGCCTTGTTTTTCTGGTCCGCGTACTGCGCGTTCAATTCCTGCACTTTGAAATAAAGCGGCATGCCCGCGCCGCCCAGGCCCAGCAGCGCCACGACGGAAACCACGGCTATGCGCAAAGCCAGCGGGTTCTGCAGCACCGACCACAGCAGTTCCTGAAGCTGGCGCAGCGCGGGGTTTTGCTGTTCTTTTTCTTTTTCCATGCTATTTGCCCAGCGAAATGGAAGCCTGCATTTCGCCGGTGGACTGTATCATCGAGACGGAGTTTATCGTCGCGCGCGGAAAATACCTGCGTATTTCCGGCGTCTCGCGCAGGGTGGCCAGCAACTCCTCTATTTCGTCTTCAGGCTTGGTTTTCTCGCCGCTTCTGGCCACGAGGACAAGCGACATGGCCGGCGCGGTCCTGCCGCCCGACCATACCGGCTCCTGCGCCGTCAGACTCACGAGCCTCACGTTCGGCGAGAGCAGTTTCGAGAGCGTTTCAAGCAGCTCGCACCACGGCACCTTGTTGGTGAACAGGTCATGCAGCGGGTTTATCTGGCGTTTGATGTCCTCGTTGCTGGCGCTGATGTCGTCGGAGCTGAGCTTCGCCGCCCAGGCGTTCTGCTCGTTGAGCGAGCGCTGCATGCGCACGCTGTTTTGCAGCCGCGCGGTTTGCGAAAGCATGAACAGCAGGCAGGTCATCACGATGGCGGTGGTGATGATGGTTTCCAGAAAAGGGAAAATAATGACCGTCGAGATGGGTTTTTGCACCTCGCGCGTGAAATTCATGATTTTCCTGTCCATATCAAGCGCGCCCAGCGCCAGGCCGAAAGCCGTGAGGTGTCCGTCGTAGGGCTTGCTTTGCACCGCTTTGCACGGGGTGGTTCCCAGCATTTCCGCCAGGCGGGCCGCGTCGGCTTCGGTCACCCAGTCCCCTTGCAGCACCACCTGGCACACGCTTGCCAGGTTCAACTGCTTTTGCGTGTAAATCAGAAAACTCTGTATGACGGGAAACATGCTTTCCGTGAGGCGCTCCTTCTCGACGTGCACCAGCTGCCACGAAAGCGGCATGCTGCCCAGCGAGAGCGCGGCCAGCGTCATCGTCGGGCCGATAAGCACCCGTATTTCCGGCAGCTTCACGGGGGGCGGCGGCGAATAATGCCACGCGGCGCGCAGCGCCGCTATGGTGCCGGCCTCGACCCGCACGGGGCGCAGTCCCAGCTTGTCGAATTCATTCCACACGTCGTCAACGGTGGCCCTTTTCGCCACGCACATCAGGACGTGGTTCTGCTCGCCCAGTTGCAGCGAGGTCCAGGCGTTGGTCAGATTGGTGGACTGCAAAAATTCCGCGCGCGGATTTTCCGAGATGACGGCGTCTATGTCCAGATGCCCCTGCGGCTTGAAGGGAAGCGCGAAGGCGTAATAGAACACCGAGGTGTCTTTTATCCCCACGGACATCAGCTCCGGCAGGTTTTTCACTTTCTTCCAAAGGCGGCTGAATATATTCCTGGATTTTTCGAGGCTTGCCAGTATCTCGGCGTCCTCCACGGGGATGGCGTTGGGGAAAATGTCCTGCAAATGCTTGCCCAGCGGCTTTTCCGCCAGGGAGCCCGAATACGCCTTGTCAACGCGCACTCCCCTGAATTCCGAGATGACGCGGCAGATGTAGACTTCCTGCAGGTCCACGTAAATGCCGTAGCTGCTGTGGAATTTGGCTATCGCGTTCTCAATGATATTGGTCATCGTGTCAGGGGCAACGATTCCAAAGATGAGCCGTGCTGGTGCTGTAAAATACCGACGGGCAGGTGCAGGTCGCCTCCGCCACCCTGTAATCCTCGGTGGATGAAGCCACCTCCCAGTTGAGCGAGGTCTGGCTGCTGAAAATGAGAGCCACGGGCTGCGCGCCGTACCGGCAGGTATAACCGGGAGACGGTTCGCCGGTTTCAAGCAGCGCCACCGCGCCCGCGAGGCCCGACTGCACCGGCCCCGCGTCCGGCAGCACGGAGCGTTTCGCGTGAACCATTATGCTTTCCCGGATATGCGTCTGAAAAACGGCGATGGCCGCCAGCGAGACGATGATGAACGCCATCGCCAGCACGAACGCGCTGGCGCGCCTGCTGCGCATTATATGCGCGAAACGGGTCTTCATGAAGCCGGCACCTTGTTCCAGCGCATGTACAGGTTGACCGCCGGGCTGGTGGAGGCGTTTACGCTGTTGGTCGAAACGTGGAATTCAAAATTGGCGGTGAAAGTTGCGCTGTCAGCGGCGCGACTGATGTTGTAAACGTATTTCGCCACTGTCATTCTGGAACCAGGCGTGTCCGATTCGCGTATAAGGTTGCTGGTCGAAAGATTCGGTTCCAAACTATAATAGACGTTGGGGTTGTCCTAAAGCTTGATAAAAAAATCGTTTGGGAGAGAGGAGAGTGTTGTCACCGCCGTTGCCGAGGCCAAATCCACCGACAGCCAGGCCCGCGCCGTGCCCGCCTCGCGCAGAACGCGGGCGCGGTTGACGATATATGAAACCTGCTTGCGTGTGGAAATCCAGGCGGCGCTGAAACTGGAGGCGAACACGACGAAAATCGTCCCCGCCACGACGATTTCCAGAAGAGTCATGCCCGCATTGCCGCGCAATGGTTTCATGGCAGCGAAGTCAGCGTTATTTTCGCGTCGGCTGATGACGGGTGGATGGTTATGGAATTGACGGTCGCCGCATAACTGTCCGGACGCGGGGTCTGCGTCGAGTAAATAACCCCTGTTATCACCGCGCCGCCGGAGGGTGTAACATAAGTGCATTGTTGTCCGAATGTTTCAAGCCGTTGCAGTTGCTTGAGCCCGTTCATTGTCAGCAATCCGAAACCGGTGACGGCGAAAAAAATAAGCGTTATCGCTATTTCGACTTCTATCAGGGTGAACCCCTTCCGTTTCATGATATCCGGGTGGAAATGCGCGCCTGCGCCGTTTTGTGCCGTACCGCCTAAAATTATATAAACAAATGATAGTATTTATACAAGCGAACCGTCATGCTCAAAATAGTCTGCGGACCATATCATGTGCTTGAGGAAGCTTTCCTCCGCCGCGCCGGGGAAACCGCTTCCGGCGCACCGGCGCGCCCGCTGGCGGCGGCGCCGTCGCGCGCCTGCGCGGACAGGCTGCAGGAACTGCTCACGCTCAGGCGCGGCGCGTCCGGCGGGATAACTTTCCACACTTTCATCAGCCTGGCGGTGAACCTGGCGGCGGAAAACCCTCCGCCGCGCCGCGCGGCTTCCGGCAAACCCTACCCGCTGGCGGGGGACCCCGGGTTTCACGACTTCGCCATCCGGTTCATACTGGAAAAATTTCCAGAATGCCGCCCGCCCGCGCAAAGCCGCGGTTTCGTGAGCGCGCTGCGCTCCACCCTGCGCGACCTGTCCGACGCGCTGGCAGACCCGCGGACAGTCCTGGAACACGCGCGCGAAGGCGCCTTCGGCCCGGGCGAGCGCGACCGCGTCGAATGGCTGATGCGCGTATTTTCCTATTACCGCAAATGCGCCGAATACGTGCCCGCCACCAACTACAGCGAGCTTTTTGCCTGCGCCGCGCAGAACGCGCCGGAGTCGAAATGGCTGGCTGGTTTCGGCGAACTGGTTTTTTACGGTTTCTACGACCTTACCGGATTGCAACTGGAGCTGTTTCGCGCCGTCATCGCCGGACGCAGCGCCACGCTTTATTACCCGTATGTCAAAGACCACCCCGCGTACGAATTCGCCAGGCGTTTCTACGAATCGCGGCTGGCGGGGCTGGCGGCGCAAACCGAATTTCTGCCGCCGGACTGGGGCTCTTTCGCGTTGTCGGGCGCGCTGGACGCGCTGTTCAGGCCGGACTCGCCGGCGGCGAAAATCCCCCGTGAGGCGGTCTCCGTCGTCAGCGTTTCCGGCCATGCCGACGAGGTTTACGCAACGGCGAAAGAAATCCTCAGTCTTAAAGAGCGGCATGGGCTGGACTATTCCCGCATCGCCGTAATCGCGCGCACGCTGGAGCCTTACCGCCGGGATATCCCTGAAATTTTCCGCGAAAACCTCATTGCGTTCGAGGCAGAGCTTTCGCTGCCGCTGCTGTCGCGCCCGCTGGCTCAGTTCTGCCGCGCGCTGCTGCGGCTGCGCCGGGACGGCTATCCGGCGCATGCGCTGCGGCTGATTTTCGGCTCGCCGTATTTCAACCGTGTCGGCGAAGGCGCGCGCTGGCGGGAATTGACGGCCTCAAGCGCCATCTCCGGCGGCTTCGCGCAGTGGCGCGCGCTGGCCGCAGGGGAAAACGCCGCGCCGGAATTCCTGCGCCGGTCCCGTCCGGCGTGCGGGGCGGCGGACGGCTTGGGCGAATGGCTGAAAGAGACGGACGCCGCGCTCGCCGCGCTGGAACTTTCCGGCGACTGGACGAAACACGCGGCTGCGGCGCGGGAACTGCTGGAATCGTCGCTGGACGAGGCGGCGCTTTCTGATTATGAGAAAACCGTGCTGGCGTCATTTTACAAGGCGGTGTCGGGCCTGGAGATGTACGCGCTGGTGCGCAAAGCGGAATCTGCGGAATTTCTGGACGAACTTGAGGCCCGCCTCGACGGCGCGCAGGCGCCGGCGGAGGGAGAGTTCACAGGCGGAGTGCGCGTGCTTGACGCCATGGGCGCGCGGGGCCAGTCTTTTGACGCGGTGATATTGCTGGGCCTCAATGAAAAACTATTTCCCCGCCTGGTGCGCGAGGACCCCGTGTTGCGCGATGGTCCGCGCCGCTTCATGCGCGACACCGAGGGTTTTTTCATCTCGCCCAAACTGGAAGGCTACGACGAAGAGCAATTGCTTTTCCATCTGGCGGCGTCCTCCGCGCGCAAAAGGCTGGTCTGCGTTTTCCAGCGTTCAGACGAGGAGGGGCGCGCCGCCGTGCCTTCACTGTATCTTGCGGAGCTTTGCAGAAGCTGCGGCTTTTCGCTGGAGGACAAAACGCGCGTGCGCGTCCTGCCGCGCAGGCCGCTCGAGAAAATCGCCGCGCAGGACGAGCTGTCTCTTTCCAAACGCGAGGTTTCGCTTAAAACCGGGCTCAGCGCCGGGGGCGTTTCGCCGGAGTCCGCCCCGCCGGAGATATTTCCGGCGGCGTATTCCCGCCGGCAGGCGGCGGCGGATGAGATAGCCGGTTTCGGCGCGGCGGGCGCGCGGGACGGGCTGGCCGGCAGGCTGGAATTCCATATAAGGAAAACGGCCTCGGGCGGAATCTCTCCCTCGGCGGCGGAAAGCCTCGCGCGCTGCCCCATGCAGTATTTTCTCGGCAGGGTTATCGGGCTTGAAGCCGATGAAGCCGTTCTGGCGGGTGACGAACTTGACGCCGCCATTCAGGGCCGTCTCTATCACGAAATCCTGCGCCGCGCATACTCCGCCGCGCGCAAGGCCGGAATTTTCGGCGACGCGCAGTCCGTCCGCCGCGAGCTGGAAGAGTGCTGCGACGCGGTATTGTCGCCCGCTACCGGAGAATTCCTCGGGCTCTATCCCGTGCTGTGGGAGGTTATTGCCGGGCGGATGCGCGCGCGGCTGGCCGAGACTGTCGGGGAGGATATCGCGGCCCTCGGCGGCTGGACGCCGGAATTTTTCGAGAAGGAGATGACCGCGGGCCTTGCCGGCATGGGCGCGTTCAAATGGCACGGCATCGCCGACAGGATTGACGTCAATCCGCAAAAACGGCTTTTCCGCGTGGTGGATTACAAGCGCACTCCGCCCAGGTCCGCGCTCAAGCTGAAACTTTACAAGGGCGAAATGCTCCAGCCGTTCGTCTATCCGCTGCTGGCGGCCTGCGCCGCCGGGGAATTGAAAGGCCTGCGTCCTGCGGGCGCTTTGATAATAGGAGTGGAGGCGGACTCCGAACGCGGCGACAAAAGGTTCAGGGAACTGGACTTTTCGGAGATTGCGCCGTACGAGGAGCGGATAAAGGAAGGGATAGCGCATATAGTTTCGCTGGCCGAAACCGGCGCTTTTTTCATCAGGCCGCAGGACGGCGAATACGGCTGGTGCCGGTACTGCTCCTTCGGTTCGGTCTGCCGCAAGAATCACCCCGCCAGCCGGCGGCGCGCCGCCAACAGCCCGCAATGCCGGGAGCGCGAGCGCCGCGCCGCAAAGGAATATTATGAGCCAAAGTGAACTGGCCGATATCGGCCAGCGCCTGGCGGCGAAATACACCTTCGGACGCAACATCCTCGTCGAGGCCGGCGCGGGAACCGGCAAGACGCGGCTGCTCGTTGAGCGGCTGGCGTTCTGGATTCTCGGCGTGAGGCATTCCTGGCTGGACCGCGAAAAGGAATCGCCCGCGGAGTTCATGGTGGCGCTGACTTTCACCGAAAAAGCCGCCGCCGAAATGAAGGTGCGCCTTGCCTCCCGCCTCCGGCAGGCGGCGCATGAATTCGCGGACGGCGCGTGGCGCGAAGACGTTTTTCTGGCCGAACTCGCGGGCCGGTCCGCGCTCTCCGTTCCGGAAATGGCGCGCGCCGCGCGGCTCGCCGCGCAGCGGCTGGACCGCGCTCAAATCGGCACCATACACAGCTTCGCCTCTCATATCCTGCGGCTTTATCCGGTGGAGGCCGGGCTGGACCCGTCGAGCGAGGTGGACACGGGCGCGGCTTTCGATTTGTTATTCACGGACGAGTGGCGCAAATGGCTGGAGACCGAGCTTTCAGGCGCCGGCGGGCGCGAAGCGCAGTGGAAAAAAACGCTGCGGTCGCTGGATATCTCCGAACTGCGCGGGGTGGCTTTGAGCCTCTGCCAGTCCCGCATGGCAGACTTCAACCCGCGCGGCGGTTTTGCGGGACACGCCGGGCTCTGCCGTCTTAAAGCCGCGCGGGCGCGGGAGCTCGCGGCCAAAAATCTCGACGGCAAAAAACCGCGCAAAATAGAGCAGTCGCTTTCGCAGGCCGCGCGGGCGCTGGACGCTCTGGCGCAGGCGTTTGAAACGGGAGACTTCCGCCGCGCAGAGCCGGCGCCGGACGCCCCGCCGGCGGCGGCTCCGGCGGGCTGGACGGAGGAGGAATTCGTCCGCGCCGCCGCGCTGGTGGAATTCGCCCGCACGGCGACGGTGGAAGGGCAGGCGGTAATGCTCGACGCCGTGGAACTGCTATCGCCTTTCGCCAGGCAAATGCGCGCGGCTTTCGCGGAAAAAGCGCTGCTGTCTTTTGACGACCTGCTGGTGCGCGCCCGCGATTTGGCGCGGGACAATATTTTGGTGCGCAACGCCCTCAAAAGCCGCTATCATACGCTGCTGATAGACGAGTTCCAGGACACCGACCCGCTTCAGGGCGAACTGCTTTTATATCTCGCCGAGGAAGCCGCATCCGCCGCGTCCGGCTGGCAAAAGCTCAGGCTGGAGCCGGGAAAGCTGTTCATCGTGGGCGACCCCAAGCAGTCAATCTACCGTTTCCGCGGCGCGGATATAATGGCTTATTCCCATTTCGAGTCGCTGCTGGAAAGCCAGGGCGCGCTGCGCTGCGTGCTGAGCGTGAACTTCCGCAGCGGGCGCGAGATAATCGGCGCGGTGAACCATATTATGCCCAAAGTGCTGCGCGGCGAGCCGGGGCTGCAGCCGAATTACACCGCCATAGCCCCTTCGCCCGCCGCCGAAAGCGCGCCGGCGCAGTTGCGCGCCGAGGCAGTTCTGATAAGCCCGCCAAAAGACGAAAAGCGCGTGTCCGCCGACGAGTGGCGCGAGAACCAGGCCGCTTTCATAGCGGACTGGATAGAGGAAAACCGCGGCAAACTGGAAGCGGAGCCGGGGCGCAGGCTCGAGCACAAGGATGTCGCTGTTTTGCTGCGCGCCACCACCGCGCTGGATATTTATCTGGAGGCTTTCAAGCGGCGCGGCATTCCCTACGCCGTCGAAGAGGACCGGTTTTTTTATTCCACGCAGGAAACCGCCGACCTGCTCAATCTGCTGCGCGCGGCGGGCGACCCGTCGGACAAGACGGCGCTGTGCGGGCTGCTGCGCTCGCCGCTCGGCGGCCTCACGGACAGGGAGCTTTGCGAACTCTCCCGCCGCGGCGGGCTCGACTACCTGCGCGCCGCGCCGCCGGAGTTTGCGGGCCTTGAGGAATTCTACGCCATGCTGCGCGGCCTCAACTCGCGGGCGGGGCGCGTGCCGCCGGACGCGCTGCTGGAGATGGCGCTGGAAAGCGCTTTCGCGCCGGAGCTTTTGGGCCGCGCCTATCACGGCGAGCAGACGGTTTCCAATATCAGGAAATTCGCGCGGATAGCCGCGCGGCACGCGCTGGAGGAGGGGCTGGGCCTTGAGGGTTTCATCAGACGCGCGGGCGATTTTATCGGCGACAGGGCGCGAGAGGGCGAAAGCCCGCTCGCCGACGAATTCATGGACGCCGTCAGGATTATGACGGTGCACAAGGCCAAGGGCCTCGAATTTCCCGTAGTGATAATTCCAGACATCTCGGGCCGCCGCGGCGGGGGCGGCAAAAAACCGGAGCTGCGCTGCGACTGGGTTAAAGGGACGGCTGGCCTGCGCGCGGGGCGCTACGCCGACTGCGCGATGGCGGCGCTGGAGGAATGCGAGAGGCGGCACGAGTCGTTCGAGGAAGTACGCAATTTCTACGTCGCGCTCACCCGCGCGCGCGGCAGGCTCATGCTGGTGGGCAATCTTGCCGCGCCGGGAGCGGAAACGTACGCGGGCTATCTCGCCGCCGCGGGGATAATTCCGTCCGAGCCGGACGCGCAGGAGGGGTTCAAACCTTCACCGCTCATGCCGCTGCGGCTTGTCGAATGGCGCGAGTCCGGCTCGCCGAAAAGAGCGGCGCGCGCCGCCGCGGCGGCAACGCCTCTCGCAAATCCCGCCGCCTGGCATGCGGCCTGGAAAGAGCGCATCGCCGCGTGCGCCCTCAGCGCCGGCGCGGAGCGCTTCACCAGCCCCACCGCCATCGAGCGCGGGGAGGAGGCCGGACAGATTGCGCAGGAACTGGAGGAATTTTCCGCCGGGCCGGACAGGCTGCTTCTGGGCGAACTCTGCCACCGCGTGCTGGAAATGCACGGTTTCGGCGGGAGAATCACGGAGGAAGAGGTCAAAGCGGCGCTGAATTATTTCGCGTTCCAGCATCACGTGCCGGATTACGAGGCCGCCGCGCGGGAGGCGCACGCAATACTTTCGGCTTTCGCCGACTCGGGCATTTACCGCGAAATCGCTGCCGCGGAGATAATCGGGCGCGAGTATCCCTTCACCTGCCGGCTGGAAACCGGGCGGGCATCCGCCATGCGCGGCGTGATGGACATCGTGCTGCGCCGCGCAGGCCGCCTGGTCATCATGGATTACAAAACCGAGTACGCCGCCGCGGGCCGCGAGGCTCTGGCCGCGGAAAAATACCGCGTCCAGGCGCAGGCCTACCGCGAGGCCGCCGCCAGACTCTTCGGCGAACCGGCTGAACTGGAATTGATATTCCTCCGCTCCCTGACCCGCGCACGGCTGTAGTCCGGTGGCGGCTGCGCTTTGGAAAAAGCTATCATCATTTGAAATCAAGCAATACATTTTAATCAACATTTTTTCAGGAGGCGCCATGTTCGACAAACTCAAAGAGTTGATGCAGCTTAAATCCAGGATGGAGGAAATCAAGCGCCAGCTTGACTCCGAAACCGTGGAGGCGTCAAGTTCCGACGGCTCTGTTTATGTAAAGATGAACGGCTCGCAGGAAGTCAAAGAGTGGAGATTCAAGACCGACATAAAATCCGCCAATCCCGAAAAACTGGAAAAAGCCGCGCTGGAAACCGTCAACCGCGCCATAAAGCTTTCCCAGCAACTGGCGGCCAAAAAAATGGGCGAAGTTACCGGCATGCAACTGCCCGGAATGTAACGGATGCCGTTTTACGAGATTGTTTTGCTGGGGCTGGCGCTTTCAATGGACGCGGCGGCGGTTTCGGCGGCGGCAGGGGCGGCGATGCGCGGCTTCAATCCGCGCGCCGCGCTCAGGCTGGGGCTTTACTTCGGCGGGTTTCAGGCGTTAATGCCGGTGCTCGGCTGGGCCGGAGGGATGTTGTTCGCGCGGCATATCGGTATTTTCGCGCCGTGGGCCGCTTTCGGGATTCTGGTTTTTATCGGCGGCAGAATGATACGGGAATCTTTCAGGCTGGAAGCGGACGCCGCGCCCAAAGACTATTGCGCCGCCGGCGCGCTGCTGTTGCTGGCCGTGGCCACCAGCCTGGACGCGCTGGCCGTGGGAGTTTCGTTTTCGCTGCTGGGCGTGGCGGTGGCGGGACCGGCGGCGGTCATCGGCGTTATAACATTCTGCGCCAGTTTCGCGGGAGCCTGGGCGGGCAGCAGGCTGGGGCATATTTTTGAAAGCAAGGCTGAAGCTGCGGGCGGGTTGGTTCTCATCGGACTGGGCGTAAAAATACTTTTGGAGCATTTGCGGGGGTGAACATGGAAAAAATATCGAAGGACGCCATAGCCAAAGCCGCCGTGGAGATGAACTCAATGGACGGCCAGAAGGCCGCGGCCCTCGCGGGCGCGATGCGCGCGGAGCAGCCCGCCGTGCTTCAATACCTGCTCAATGTGGGCAACGACGCTTTCAACGAAGAGGAAAAAAAGTGGTTTTTGTATCTCGGCATATCCGTCTGGCGGCTGATGGCGGACAACGCCGGAGGAAAGCTGTCGCCGGTGGAGCCGGAGGCGTTCGACAAGCAGGCGTCGGGCGCGCTGGACTTGGTGCGCTATCTCAAAGGCGAACAGGACGAGGAAACCGGAAAGACGGTGCTAAAGATTATAGACGAGTCCCCGCAGCCGGACCTGCTCAAGTACGTGCTTTACGCGATATCCGTCGCCGGCGGCAATGACGCAGGCGAGGGGGAGCGCACCGTGCGCTCGTCAAGCGCCGTGATGATGTTTTTCTTCCTCAAAATACTCGTTGATTGCCTGGCCGCCGCCGCGCCTTCCTGCGCTCCGCAGCAGAAATAAAAACCGCCGCCTGTGGAAGCGCGGCGGCTTGTTTTTCAAGATTCGATTATTAGACCTCTTGCATAACCCCTGCTCAGTTGAGTCTTAGCCCTGTTGTCATTGCGAGGAGCGCAGCGACGCGGCAATCTGAGCCTCCAACATGTTAAGGAATTGTGTGAAGCTCAGTAAGTTCGCCCTCTTTCCGTTCGGGCCTTCCCGCGTCAATCGCGGTACTATGCCCTCTGCTGACTTCTCGCTCCGTTTCGCAACGCCGCCCTTTCAGGCGTAAGGCGAGATATCCCCAGGTAGGAAACCATGCCTTCCGTCCACAACCGCCGAATCTACGCCCCCTGACCTTTGGTCGCAGGGGCTTCGCGGTCATTTGCCCGCTCGCCCCGGTCGGCGACGCCTCTTATTCGGTTTCTGTGCGTCGGCTCGGACGTTCGCTACACGCTTCTTTCAGCGTATGCCTCGCGGCATACCGCCTTGCCTTTCGCTTGAGGTTCCTGCAACCTGTATCCCCGGAGGACTTCCACCTCCAAGCTTGGTTTCATGCTGGGCACACAAATAAAATCCGCGCGCCCTAACGGCGCGCGGATTTTTATCAATTGCAACTGGCTATGTCGTATTACTGCGGAAATTACCCCACAGGGCATTCAACCTTGACTTTTTTTGGATTCACGAACCATTGGCCTCCGGTTGAAGGCGCTGCCATGAAAGTAACGTCCATGCGCGCGGCTTCTTGAATCTCTCTGCTGCCGTCCGGTTTCGTGTAGAAGGGGCGGGAGTCCACCTCCAACATGATTTTAAGCCGGCCGTTAGAAAGCGGCCAGGATTCCACAGTAACGCTCGTTACTGATCCAGTTCCGGGTCCGTTTATTCCAAGCTTGCTGTCAAACTCAATTCCGTCTGTCAGCTGTTCCGCATCTTTTATACCAAAGACGGTCAGCATAGTCTGCAATGTTTTTCCGCCGCAAGTAACCTTATCGGTTTTTACCTGTGGCGCAAGCACCCATAGTTCATTCATTGCCGGGTCGGCGAAACCTGCCGTGGTAAACGCCATACCTATTGCAACTGCCAACATTACTCTTTTCATTTTCGTGTCTCCTCGTCCCTTCGGACTGTTGCAGGCTCGCTTTCACAGTGCTGCAGTGCGGCGTGAAGAACTAAGCTTACCAATATTATAGGCCAGGCCAGGCCAGGCCAGGCCAGGCCAGGCCAGGCCAGGCCAGGCCTACAAGAGTCTTTGGACCTAATTGGGAAAAGTCTTTTGGCCTATATGCGCATAGGTCCAAAGGGTAATTTTGTAATTTTGGGTAATTTGGGACAGGGGTAATTCGGGACAATATACTATTAATCCGCCCCCCAAATACCTCTCCTTTTTGATGCACCGGAAAGGCAAGGTATTTGGGGCGCGCCTTAATAATCCGTTAAGTATATGCGGCTATTTGCAAGGGTGATTTTGAGGCGAGGCAAGGAGCGAGGAGCGCGCATACTCGTTGTATGCAAGCGACGAGCGACGCGGACGCAGCCCGAAAGCGCCCTTGCCCGAACTGGAGGCGCATATAAAGGGATGGAGATATTTTTGCTGCGGGATACCGGTGCGGTTGTGCAGGGCTGCGTCGGGCGTACGGGCTGTTTATTCCGCTGCGCGCCTCCAAATAGGCGCATATACTTAACGGAGTAGTGATAAATAGCGGCTGACTTTGTATATTTACTGAGCTTCACACAATTCCTTAACATGTTGGCTGGCCGGCTTTGCAGCGAAACAAGGCGCAATGAGCGGCGCATACTGCCTGTATGCGCCGCTCATTGCAACGCGGTTGCAGCCCAAAGCCGGCCTGCCCCGAAGGGGAGGCTCACCTTTGGCCGCAGGCGTCGTTGCTCCTCCTTGACTTGCCCAGAGGGCAGGCCGGCGTCGTCGCGCCTAGCCTGCGGACAAATCTGAGCCCCTTTGTTCCCCGCAACAAAAAAATAAAACAGGGCTCGGATTGCCGCGCTTCGCTCGCAATGACGAATTGGGAACATGGGTTATGCAAGAGGTCTATTTCAATTCCGATTCGGAAAGCGTCATTTCCACCCGGCGGGTAATGACGGGGAGGTCCTCCTCCTCGTAGCCGCGCCACTGGTAGTTCACCTGATGGTCTTCGCCGAGCAGGAAAAAGTTGGGCACGCCGTGCGCACGGTAGGTTCTGGCGAGGGCGCGTCCGCCCAGCGCCACGGGAAAAGTTATCTTGTAATCGGCGATGAACTCTTTGGCGGCGCCGCTCGCCTCATCCGTGAGTATCGCGGCGACCTTGAGCCCGCGCTTTGCGTAAGTCTCATGCAGTTTCTCGACGAAGGGCGCCGCGAGCTTGCAGTAGGGGCAATGCGCGGAAAAAAACATCAGGAAAACCGGCTTGCCGGCGTAATCGGCGAGGTCAACGCGGCCTCCGCCGTATTTTTCGAGCGAGAAATAGGTATCCTTCTTTTCGTATATCGTTTTGCCGGTTTTTGCCCCGGCTTTGTCCGCCGGCCTGTCGGCGGGGCTGGCTGCTGATTTGCCGGAGGCCGCCGGCGCGGCGGCCGCAGTTTTCTGAGCGCGGACCGGCGTCGTCACAATCAGAATGGCGGAGGCTGCAACAAGGAGATTCATCTTCATAATATGCAGTCTAGTTAACTTTCCCCCGCCAGTCAACGCGCGCGCGCCGGCAGAGGTTGAAATTTCTCGTCGAAAACCGCTCTTGCTGCGGGTTTGCTTTTTTTCTGAAACTGTTTGCGTACCGCTATAAGCCGCGCACCCGGCCTGCATCACGTCCACAGGATTCACTTCCGGTTTTCGCCCGATGAATCGGGGCGGGGGGGAAGTTCCTGCGGACGGGCGTGAAGCGCGCCGCTGGCTTCGTCCACCGCCTTGGCGATTTCACGCACCGCGAACAGTATTTTAGGGCTGAGCTTGCCCAGTATTTCGATATCGGTCTCGAAAACGAACCAGTTGAGGCGCATGGTCAGCCCCTTCGAGCAGCTTTGCAGGTAGCTGAACGCCGACGCGAATTCCGCTATGGAGCGGTTGGTCTCGCGGGCGCGCGAGGAAAACTCGCGTATGCCGATATCGCCGCCCTGCCCGGCGTTTCTAACTCCGCAGCGGCGCACCGTATCGCTCACTTTTTTCCAGAAATCCTCCAGCCGGTTGGTCAAGCCCGTAAGGTCGCCGCCTATGGCGCGAAAATCCGTCTCGAAATCCGCGTCGCGCGAGGGGATGTTGCGCTTGAGATGTTTTGCCACCACCTCGGCGCGGTCGGTTATCGCCTTGAGCCTGCCTGTCAGGCCGGAAAGCTCCCCGTTGAGTTTCTCCAGCTCTCCCGCGAGTTCTTCAAACGCTTTTTCCATGACATCCACCAGCCTTTTTTAGAATCAAAACCGCTCTGCCCAACGCGCCCGCCAGTCCGGCGCGGCGTAGACATCTCCCCAGTACTCGACCGCCTTGGAAATTTTACCGTCGCGGAACTCGTAAAACGATATCGCGAACACCGGCGTTCCCCCCTCCGGCGCGATGAAGGTTTCGGCAATCACGCCGTCGCCGCAAGGCCGCGTCCTCAGAACTTCAATTTTGAACCTGCCGGGATAAGCCTTGTTCATCCCCACGAAGTTTTCCGCGCCCCGAAAACGCTCCCGTGACTGGGGGTACTCGTTCACAAAGGTTTTATGCAGCAATTTTTTGGAATCTTCCCAGCGCAATTCATTGAAGGCCTTCCAGAGTTCGCGCACCAGTTCTTCATTTTCATTACAAGGCATAAATACCCTTCACCCTTTTCTGTACGCGCCGCGCACCTTGCCGGTTATCGCGGACACCGGCAGGAAAAAAATACGTTCGCCCGTTTGCGGGTCTTTCCATGTCGCGCTGTCGTTTGACGCGTCGCGGTTGTCGCCCAGCACGAAAACATGGCCCTGCGGTACCGTCATCGGCGGCACGGTGTCGCCCGCCAGCTTTTCGCCGTGACGCACATATTGTACATAAGGTTCATCCAGCGGGCTGTTGTTCAAAAACACTTTTTTCTCGCGTAATTCCACCATGTCGCCCGTCACGGCGATTACGCGCTTGACGGAATCGTGCTCGCCCAGCGGCGAATGAAAAACCACTATCTCGCCCCGTCTCGGCGCGCGCAGCCGCAGCGTTACCTTGTCCGAAAACAGATGCATTCCGGTGACTAGCGTGGGCTCCATCGAGCCGCTGGCGATATAGATGGTTTCAACGACGAAAAATCTCAAAAAGACGGCAGCCGCGGCGGCCATTACCGCCAGAGAAATAATGCGTCCGACCCGCATTAAATCATCTCCCTCAAAAGTTCCTGCCGGGGCTGCGGGATGACTACCTTATCCACCAGCAATCCGCGCTTTCCCGCCACAGCCGCGCCCGCGTTCACGGCGCATTCCACGGCGGCGACTTCACCGGTCATCGTCGCAAAAGCCTTTCCGCCCAGCGCCATCGCAAGCCGGATTTCGATAAGCTTCACCGGCGCGGCTTTTACGGCGGCGTCGGCGGCTTCGATAAGCGAGGAAACCGAGAATGTTTCGATTATCCCCATGGCTTCCAGTTTGTCAACCGGCGCGCCGCCCGCGATTGCGGGAAAAATTTCGGGATGGATATTGGGAATGGCGAACTGGTCCACTAGCGCGTGGGCCGCTTTGGCGGCCCCGGCTTCGACGCTGGCAGTCACCGCCGCCACGTCGCCCGCCACAAGGACTATGAATTTTCCGGGGCAGACGGTGCGGCTTAAAACCAGTTCCACCGCCGAAGTCTTAAGCATAGCGTCCGCCACCTCGAAACCTTTGGCGAGACTGTTGAGTTCCACACCGCCTATCGCGTTATTCATTTGATGTCCTCGGCAAGTCAGCAATCACTTCCAACAATTGTGCCGCCTGTTCCGGGGTTGGCAGCACATTTTATCTCGCCGAGCAATGTTCCGTAATTTTTGGCGACGAGTTCTTGCATACTTTTCACCCTACCACTTTCACAGCGCAACTGAGAATCAGCTTGAGGTCGTGGGTTGGCTCTACCGCATTGTCTGGTATCAGCTTGTACTCCCACGGCTTGGAGCCTTTGAGGCTGGAAGCGGTTTCGCACCAGCGGAGCGCGGCTAAGGCCTTATCGTGGACGGTCTGGTCCATAGTTGGCGAAAGTTCGTTGTGCGCCTTTATCTCTATCATGTATTTCTTGTCCGCTGTTTCCACGATGAAATCGGGGTTGTACTGCTGACCTTTGTAGCGTATCGGGATATTGCCTTCCGGCGGGCGTACCCATTTCAAAACCGCAGTATCGCGCTCCAGTACCGCCGCGAAGTCTTTTTCCGGCGTGGAGTCGAACGGCACTCGCGGGTAGAAGCTCTTTTTGAATCCCTCAAACAGGTAGCGTCCGACATCGGAGCGTTGCACCGCCGTGGTATATGGCACGATGCCGTCCTTTGCCAGCACCGATTTGGCGTAGTCTCTGAATTTTACGAATCCGTTTTTGACATAAAACTCGGACTTGGTGTTATCGGTAATATGCGCTTCCACCTGCTCTTTGAGGTCGCGGATAATAGTCTCGCGGTAGAGGTGGACAATTTTACCCAGTTCTCCGGCAGGCTTGTTAATCTGCGCCAAATATTTATCCACGATAGCCAGCACGGCGGCTTTGTCGTTGGTAACATCAATCTCGTCCACGGCGTCTATAAGCTGTCCGGCGAGGAAGGCGCGCGGATTGTCAACTTCCATTACCGCCACCTGTTCGCCAATGCGTTCTTTGCCGGATGAAAGTTCCCGTGCCAGTATGCGCTGGTCTACCAGTTCAAAAGGGCCGGAATTCACTTTGACATCAAACGGCTCAAGTTTAAGCGATGAAACTGTTTCAACCTCAAGCTGCGGCACGTCTATGGAGGCATGGGCGTAGTTCAGGAGAGTCGTTTTCAGCTCTTCCTTGCGAGCCACGGGGTCAAAAGGTTTTGCTACCTCCTGCGGGAATAGTGCGTCCTGAACCGTGGCGGGCGTTCCGGGGTGTGCCGCTTCCGCCGCAGCCTTTTGCTCATGCTGTTTGGCCTCTGCCGCAACAACCTGTTCCACTACTTCGTTAAGCTTTTGCTTGTCTGTCAGTTCAGAGGTGAACAGAATGCTTTTTTGCTCCCGCACTATATCCAGCACCTTGTCCATGTCAATGAACTTGTGCGTAACCGGCACGGTGGTAACGGGGCGCAAATCCTGCGGTTCAAGCCTTTTGATTGTGAACAACGGATTGCCCTGCGCTTCCTTTATCAGCTTCGCGTATTGCTCGTGAGAGATTATTTCCAGCGCGTCCAAATCCGCATCGCCGGTTGGTTTGCCGAAGGGGAGGCGTAGGCCGCGCCCGATGGTCTGTTCGGTGAGGATTTCGCTGGTGGAGGCGCGCAACGGGATGATGGTGTAAAGATTGCGCACGTCCCAGCCTTCCTTGAGCATATTCACATGCACTACTATTTCAACCGTGCTTGTGGCGCTTTCCACAGAGAGAAGCCGCTGAATGTTCTCGTCGCTTTCCGCGCCGGTTTTGCCGGAGTGGATTTCTATGACCTTGCCTTTATAGCGTCCGTCGCAAAATGCGTCCGATTCAATGTAGTTGCGGACTTCCGAAGCATGTGTCGTATCTTTTGTTGAAATCAGCACAAATGGCTTTACCAACGGTTCCTGTTTGACGGCGCAGTATTCGGCAAGGCGGGCCTTTTTCATTTCGTGAAGCGTCATGCCGTCCAGCAGTTTCAGCTTTTCCAGCTCCGCTTCGTCTGCCGTGGTGAGGTTGGTGCGCGTGATAACCGTGGGCGATTTGACGAATTTGCCTATTGCCTGCGCCAGCCCGAAGGAATAGACCACATTCTTTTCGTACGTCGGCGTTGCGGTAAACTCTATGCCAAGCGCGGGTTTCAGATGGTTAATGGCCTCAAGCGATTTGGGACCGCGATACCTGTGGCTTTCGTCCATCAGGAAAACGAGGTCATCCATTTCCCGCAGCATGGCGGAGAACGAGTCGCCCAAGGTTTCATTGAAGCGGTGAAACTTGAATTCCACATCCGTGCGGGAAAAAATCTTGCTTATGTTGAAGATGAAAACATTAGCCTGATTATCGTCCAGCCTGCCTTGTCGCGGGTTGAAGCGCAGGTAATTGTCCCCATCGTAAATTTCCGGCGAGGGAAAATCGGAAAGACCCACGAACATATACTTGGCGTGTGCGGGGTTAAGTTCGGCGCGCAGCTTGTCGTAAATGGTGATGTTTGGTGCGAGTATGAAAAAGTTTTTGTAACCCTTGTTTTTCCAAAGGTAATAAATCGACGCGCCCATGAGCCGGGTTTTGCCGACGCCCGTGGCGAGCGCAAAGCAGAAAGACGGGAATTTGGTGTCAAACTCCACCGGCTTGGCAGTTTTGCTGACGGCAGAGGCTTTTGCGGCAACGGCAGTTGCAGCGGCGGTCTTGTAATCGGTGTCCGCGCTGATGGCATGAAGCACTTCAAGCGCTTCCAATTGCGGCTCGCGCAAACTCATGTAGCGGGAAATCTGTTCGGGCAATATGGTCATATATTTTCCAACAGCGTTACCCAGTCATTAAAATGCGGGCACTTGCCGCGCATTGCGTCAAGGCCTATGGCGATTGCTATTTCATACCCAAACACAACTTTCGTATAGCCAGGATAAATCTCTTTCAGTCTCTGCGATGGCGATGTTGTTGGACTGTTGTTTATCTCTTCAGGCGTGGTATACCTTGGGATATTTTCAATCTTTGTAAGTGGAACACTTAACTTATCGGCAAGGATTTGTGGTTTAGAAAACAGCAATGCTTCGTGCTCATGGACGGACAGATGTGGTTTGAATTTTAGAGTGTCAATATCCTTACAAATGGCATTTTCCACCGACAAGGCTTTGTCCTGCGCGGTTATTCCCGAAGCATTGCTTCGTCCGGGAAAGTCCTCGGGTAGCCCGTAGTAATCAATAAGCGTGCTTACGCAAACCGCGCTGCTGTCTCCCAGCAAACGCTGAATTTGCTTCTTGAATTCCGCATAGCGGATAGTGCCGCCCTTGCTGCGCTTGCCCGTGCTTAGTTTGCGTGTAAAAATCAGAACTGGTTTCAGCTCTACCTGCTTTGAGGCAAAATGCGGCGACAATATCCCATTTGCAAATAGTTCCTCGGTCTGGCCTTCCACCAGAAGAAATATCTTCTTCATGGCCTGCCTCCGATGATGTTCTTTTCCCACACTTCACCAAGCGAATAATCCTCCAGCCACTGTTCTGTTTTTTCCCTATCAAGCCGCTTAAACACGCTTGCGCCGGTTTTCAGTTCGCGTTCAGTCACGATTATGTTTTCAGGCTCAAAATTGTTGATAAGCGTCACGGATTGCGTGGAAACAATAATCTGCGATTTCTGCGAGGCGCTTTCAAGCATTTCCGCCAGAAGCGTTATAGCGGCAGGATGCAATCCCAACTCCGGCTCATCCAGAATTATTATTGATGGCGGCTTGGGCTGTAAAAGCAGAGTTGCCAGACAGATAAACCGCAATGTTCCGTCGGAAAGCGTGTTGGCATTGAAATATTTAGCGGAGTTTATATCCTGCCATTCCAGACGGACATTCCGGGTGTTTTCGCTTACATCGCCGAATGAAAAATCAGCAAAAAACGGCGCTGCCATTTTAATTACGCTCACTATGCGCTGATAGTCTTTCTCATTATTTTTTTTGAGGAAATATAAAAATGCGGCGATGTTCTCGCAATCGGGCCGCAAAACCACATTGTTAATTAATAGCGCGGATGATTTTTTCATCGGAGCGCTCTCGCTTGTGTCTTGAAAATGAAAAACCTTTATGTCGCGCAAATTTCGCCAGATATCTCGTGCAACAGGACTTGTGTTTGTCCATTCAGCAAGTTGCATTTCTTTGCCCGCGCCCATGAGGCTCCGTATTGTGCCGCCCTCAAAAACGGGACAATGTTCCACATCGAAAAAAAGCGAGTCATTATCGTCCGGTTTTAATGCGCACATGTAGTGATAGCTCTCAAAGCCTGTAAAATCGGCACTGGCGCCAGGCTGAGCAGGCCTCTTGTTGTCCCCGAAAGTGAAGGCAATTTTTAGCTCTTTAGTTACATCCCGCCCGTAAAATAGCAGAGAATCCGCGCCGCCGCGTTCCAGGACATACCGCCCCAAACGTTTGGAAGTCATGGCATCCAGGAGCAAAAATACATTAATGAAATTGGATTTTCCCGCGCCATTGGCGCCTATCAGGACATTAAGGCGGCCAAGCGGCAACGTTAATTCCCGAATGGATTTAAAACCTGAAATTTTTATTTCACCGATACCCGGATACATGTCCATAAGATACCTCCAGACGCTAGATTATATCTATTCACTTATCCTCTTGGAAATCGCACTTGGCTAGCAGGTCGCGCGGGATTTTTTTGATTTCCACGTTCGGCGGCAGGTGCAGGCCGCGAGCGCAACGTGTGGCGTAGATGAGCAGGGACTGGTTCGGGCCGATATCCTCCGCCAACGAGTCAATATACTTCTGTGTCAAAAGCTGGGTAGTGATATGCAAAAACCGGCTTTCGCTTGAGATACCGTGCATGCGTCCATCGTTACGGTAACGGAAATTTTCAATTTTGCAAATAGCGCGGATAAGCATTACGGCATTATATCGCGGGTTGATGACATATACGGGCCGGTCCTTGGTGGACAGGTCCGCGTCCCGCACAAGCAGCGATTCCGCAAGCCGGTAATACTTGAACCCGCCCCCGCCTTTCCAGTTGACGGCTTTAGATACGCCGCCCTGTTCGCCATCTATGACGGCTTTCATGCGCGGGATGATATGAGTATGGCAATGCTCGCCCAGTTCGCACATAATCCATTTGCGGCCCATTTTATGCGCCACGGCACCGGTTGTACCAGACCCGGCAAACGAATCCAAAACCCAGTCGCCATCATTGGTTGCAGTCTGTAATATGCGATGAAGCAACTTCTCTGGTTTAGGCGTAGCAAATGAATCGCCATCGAATAAGTCTTTAGACTCATATTTTGCAATTTTATTATCATCAGCAAATTCGCGCGGCCACCATGTTTCAACGGTGATGCCACCTTTTACTTCCGTCAGGAACTTTTTAACCATTGGTCTGCCTGTTCCCTTTACACCAAACCAAATGCGGTTATCCCGAAGAAGTTCATCAAATCTTTCTTTGCTAACAACCCATGACCGCGTTGGAGGCGGTTGATATATTTTTCCGTTCGGGCCTGTAATGGGATACATACACGATGGGGAAGGGGTTTTTGCCGAAAGGTCGCTGGCGCGCCATATACCGCGAGGGTCATTGTCGGGGTTCTTATAATCCTGCAACTGCTCTTCACTCCGTGGTATCAGGTTAGGACGCCATTTCTCTTTATCCCTTGCAAACAGGAGGATGTGGTCATGTGAATCTGACAACCATTTAGCATCGTTAGCGGGACCGTATTTTTTTTGCCAAACTATATTTGCCACAAAATTCTGACGCCCAAAGACCTCATCGCAAAGGATTTTAAGATAATGGCTCTCATCGTCGTCTATGCAAACCCAAATGGTACCTTCTGGGTCAAGCAGTTTTTTCAACTGCTCCAGCCTGTCGCGCATCAGCGAAAGCCAGAGCGAATGTTCCACACCGTCGTCATACTGCGCGAAAGCATTGCCGGTGTTATAAGGCGGGTCTATGGCGATACACTTAATCCGTCCGGCGAAATCCTGTTCTAGAGCCTTGAGCGCAAGCAGATTGTCGCCGAAAATAAGCATATTTTCAGCCTTCGTGTCGCCATAGGACTTAGCGGCATCCTCCACCAAAACCCGAGGCTCCAGCCGAACCCGCTCATCCTTCCCCACCCAAGTCAGTTCAAGCTTTCCTTTTTTCATACATCCAGATTATTTTTTGATAGGCATCTGTTCTACGTATTGCAGACCGGTGTTGGTAAGCTGCCAAGCTTTTTTGCCGTCTTTTTTCTCATGAGCGGTCATGATACGTCCGTCCCTTACCAAAGTGATAATATATGGGCTGAAATTTTTGGTTAGCGGTTCTTTAGCTTCATGATAAGAACTATATATGTCGCACAAGGTAAATGAAGTCATTTGTCTCATTTTCTCAAAAAAGTACCCAAAACACAGGATTTTTTCATAATGGCTTTTGGGCTGTTTTGAATTGAGGAACTCTGCTAAAGAAACTGGTTTTCCCGAAACAGTAGGCGCTATTTGTTCCGCTACAGTGTGGGAACTATCAATTGAATCACTTGTCTGCTTGACCACAGAAGGGGGCACATCACTTTTCCCAACTGGAACTTTTAAGTCCAAAAGCCATTTAAATTTGTCTTCCACGAATGCCTTGTCGCCTTGCACCTCAACACACAAATCGCCCTTCTGGTACTTCATCATGTAATTGCTTTCCAGCATACAGCCTCCTTCGGTCGTGGTTTTCCTGCCCAACTTGAGCAGGCTGGCGATTCGCGATTGGATATCATCGCTGACCAACTGAAACTCGGGCAAGTTGTTTATCTGTTTTTTCAATCCCGCCACCCAGTGCGGTTGTAATCGCGCTATTCTCTCGGATAGCGGCTTGGCCGGAGAATCAGGCGCGAATTTCCGGTAAGCTGATTTCTTTTTGTAGAAATTTACTGCCTGCGGCAAGTTCAAGAATGCACCTGATTCTTTAACAATGCGCCAAGTGTCGTAGATATCTTTTGGATAACACCGCTGATGAATACATGTTCTGAGTTTTTCGGACAATACTTCCTCTAGAGTTAAAACAAGCAGGGAAGGATTAGTCGGCAAGTCGGGATATGGAGCCAACAAGAGCTTCTCATACGGTTCGTCCATTACTAATTCGTCGTGCGTAATATGCAGCAGAACGATAGGCAGCGGGCCTGTCGTTTGATTGCGCGGGCCGACATATTCAACCTTTATTTCGTATGACCAGTCAGAACCGGCATCCCCTGACCTTTCTATGCTTTTCAGCTTAAGCTGAATGCCGGATTGTGCGGTAACAGAACTTATAACTGCGGATACCTGCGTCTTTAATTGCTCTTCGGACACTGAATTTATCGTGGTAAAATCTAAATCCTCGGAGAAACGCCAGTCCGGGAAATACATTTTATGCAGGGCTGTGCCGCCTTTGAAAACAAGATTGTTCCGCATGGCGGAATTGCCGGCAACTCCCCATAACATCCAATCCAGAATATAGTCCTTTTCCACGATGACATCACTTACGCCTTTCTGCGCCGCCAGTTTGTTGATGTCCTTAATCGTCAGCATATTAAATTCTCGTAGTGACAAGGATGTCTTCTTTTGTCTGGTTCACAAGAAGATTCCAGTCAGAGTTATATTGTCCGCTGTCCGGGGACAGCGGGTCAAGCTTTGAAAAACCACGTCCAATCAGAGCCTTCGCTTTTTTTACATCAAACGAAGCTTGCAGGTTGAAAACATTCATTAAATAACCCAGCCTTTTAACAGCGGCGGATTGCCCCAGCTGCTCTAAATAATCCAGCATTTTCGCAAAATCAAGTTCAGTGCGGGCCTTCCAGAGACCTTTTGATACTTCCAAAATTCCGCCGCAATGCTCTGGATGGTCCAAGCAATCAATCAAAGTTTTTTCTCTGTCTGAAACGCTTATCGCATTACCGTTAATCGCTATGGAACTTATTCCGAAAAACTTCCGATTGGAAAGATTCACAAATTGATAGGTAACGCCTGAAAGGGTGATATTTACGGCGCGCTTCGTGGAAGCGATGAACATAGTGTTCGCAAATTGTTCGGTATACCCGTAATGATGAAGCATCGTCCAAAAACCAATATAGTACGGCGAGATTAACTTTGAAGCGATAAGCAGACTGCTTTCGGTGTAGCCTGATAGGACATCTTCGCCCAAAGGAATCAGAAAATATTTACCACGGCCAATTCTTCCCAACCACCCCTGATGGTATAGCTTAAAAAGGATTTCGCTGGTATCTTTTGCGGGAAGAGCAGAAACCTTGCTGGCATCCGCCGTGTTGAATACGACCAAGTTCCTTTTAGTCAGTTCATTTAACAATGCGGACCCGCGCGGGCTCAAAGCTTTGGTTGTTTTATTATTCCCTTTATTATTTTCTATATTCTCTGTCATTTAATTTGCCAAAAAAGCAAGTTGTCGGACGCTGGATATAGCAATATAATAATATTATAGCGTATTTTTATTATTTGTCAAGACATGCGCCAATGGATGGTAAAAACAGGGTATTCGGTAATCTGTTGTTGCAACTGGTGGATTTTCTCTTTAGTCGCAGGCATATAGCCCCCTCCGTTTTTGAATCTCGATATACTCGCTGTTGATTTCTGAAACCGTGCCGCTTATGCTGGCGTGCACCGGCGCGCCGAGCTTGTCCGCGGGAATATCCGCCACTAACTCGCCCGCGCGGACGCGCTGGCCTTCTTTTACGACAGGCTGCGCCGGAACGCCGATGTGCTGGCTCAACAGCAACCGCACACTGGCGGGGGAGTATTCCTTCAAATCAAGCGGCGCTTCTTTCTTGTATTGTTCCAGCCCCAGCCGTATAATCAGCTTGGAAACCGGTATCTTCCTGTATTCGCGCACGGGGTGCAGTCCGAACGAAGCCCTTTTCGCAACGGCGGAATTTTTCAGGCTTATTCCCGCCTGGCGCAAATCCGATTTCGCGCTGGCGCACATATTGCGCGGGTCCAAATCCTCAGGGCAGGAGTAAAGGCTGCAAAGCGAGCATTCACAGCACAGCAGCGCGGATTCGTTAAGCAGCTTCCTGTCCTTGTCCGCGAAAACCAGGGTGCGCATAACTTTATGCGGCTCCACGTTATAACCCAGCAGATAGCGCGGGCAAAGCATGGTGCAATACGAACACTGGTCGCAGGCGGAGCGCCCGATTCGCGAATACACGGGCCGTCCGGCGGCTTTTTTGACGGCCAGCGGATGCCGCCTTGAAAGCACTATTATCCCCGCGCTGGTTTTCGTGACGGGCTGGCTGAAATCGGTGATTACTTTGCCCATCATAGGGCCGCCGTCTATCGCGACGGGGTCTTCCACCGCGGCGCCGCCCGCCAGTTCAACCGCCTCCGAGAAAGTCACGCCGACAGGCAGCCGGAGCGTCACCGCGCGTTTGACCGCGCCGCAGACCGTCAAAAACGTATGTGTTACCGGCAAACCGTCCGCCGCGCGCGCGGCGTTGAGCAGGGTTTCCACATTACTGACCACTACGCCGACATCAAGCGGAATTCCGCCGGCGGGAATCAGCTTGCGGGTTACTTCGTAAACCAGGCAGTATTCATCCCCGGCGGGGTAGAAATCGCCGAGCGGATGAACCCGCATTCCGTCAAATTTTTTGGCTTCGGTTTCAACTTTTTTGAGCGTGTCCGCGTGCTTTCTTTTAACGCCTATTACAGCTTCGCTTGCGCCCGCCGCGCGCCGCATGAGGTCCAGCCCGCGCAGCGCCTCACTGGTAAAATGCTCCAGAATCTCTATGTCCTTATGGAGCAGCGGCTCGCACTCGGCGGCGTTCATTATGACGGTTTCGGCTTTTGCGGCGGCTTTTACATGCGCCGGAAATCCCGCGCCGCCCGCGCCCACTGCGCCGGCGCGCCTCAGCAGAAGTTTCAAATCAGGCTGTGCCACGCGGTTATTCTACAAATTTTGATAGAATATACATGTGAACATAATCCCGGACCCCGCGCCGGAAGCGTTGCAAAACGCCCTGGACGGGGACGCTGACGCGCTAAACGCCCTGCTTTCCGATATCTCCCGCCCCGTATACCGTTTTTGCCTTTCATTGCTGGCGGACCCGGCTCAAGCCGAGGATGCGGCGCAGGACGTGCTGGTGAAAATCTGCTCCTCGCTGGACGAATTCGAGGGCAGGAGCAAATTTTCCACCTGGGTTTACCGCGTGGCCTCCAACCGCTGCATGGATTTGCTGCGGCGCAAAAAATCCCGCCCCGAAGACTCGCTCGACGCGCTGATAGAGGCCGGAAACGGCGTCGATTGCCGTCTTTTAGCGGCCCGCTCCCCCGACGATACCGCCGCGCTGGCCGATAAGCTGCTGGTGGCCTCCGCGCTGGCCCGGCTGGAGCCCGAGCAGCGCGCAATCATCGTATTGCGAGAGATATCCGGCCTGGCCTATGACGAGATAGGCGCGGCGCTCAATCTGCCGGAAGGGACGGTGAAATCACGGCTATTCCGCGCGCGGGAAGAGTTGCTGCTGGCTTTGCAAGCCTTGAACCCGTCGGAACACCGCGCCGTTGAAAAATAACGGGAACTTTTAAGCGCCTCCGCGCGTCTAATCAGTAAGGGCACATTATGAACTGCGGCAAAAACGAGCATACAAAACGCACATTGCAATTTCTCAGCGGCGCGATACAGCCGGAGGATACGGCCGGGGCGCGCTCGCATTTGTCCGACTGTCCCGATTGCAAAAACCTTTTCGAGCTGGATATGAAAGCGGAAAACTGGTTCGCCGATATGCGAGAAACCGAGGCTCCTGCCTGGCTTGAGGCAAGGGTGCGCGCGCAGTTGCGCCCCGCCGGCTTTTCCGTCCGCAATATTCTGCGCATCCTGGCCCCCGCCGGCGCGGTAACCGCGCTGACGCTTGGCGTATGGCTGTGGCTGGCGTCCGGCCCGGACGCAATGTATCATCCTGTTGACGAGCTGATGTTCAACCATGAGGACAGCATAACCGCCTCCGCAGTCGCCGACGATGAGCAGGAGTTGGTGTCTTTCCTCAGGATGGACGCCGAAGAGGATATGCTATGAGGCGGCGCGGCCTCCTGTTCGCCCTTATTTTCGCGCTTGGCGCGGTTTCCGGCTATTCGATAAACTCCATACGGCAGCAGTTGCGCGCCAAGCATGTGGCGGCGGCCAGGAAAACCGCGGACTCCGCGGCCAGCATAGGCAGGCTGACGAAAAAACTGCACCTTTCCGCGAAGCAAAGGACGGAAATTGCTAAAATAATAGACGCGCGCAGGCGCGACGTGCAGGCGCTTAAATCCGATTTCAGGCCGCGCTACGCGGTGATACGGCGGTCAACCAAGCAGGATATTCAAACAGTGCTCGACGAACAGCAGAAATCGCGTTTCAGGCTGATGACCGAGCAGGCCGAGAAGAATTATCCGTGGATGCAGGCGGAGGAAGCCGCGCCGCCTCAGGATGATTCCTCCCGACCGGACGGCGAGAGCCCCGGTTTGGATGACGATAGTCAGACATAACAAACCAAGGAGACACACGATAATGAAAGCACTCATCGCAGTTGCACTGACCGGAATGTTCGCCGCCGCCGCGCTGGCGCAGGCCCCCGCGGCAGCCCCCGTCACCCCCGCAGCCGTTACCACCCCGGCTCCGACCGAAAAGGCTCCGAAACCGGCCAAGAAACACCACAAGGCCGAAAAGAAAGCCAAGAAAGCCAAGGCCGAGAAAAAAGCGGAAATGAAAGCCGAAACCCCTGCCGCCGCTCCCGCAGCCGGCAAATAAGCCTTTTCAGGGAAAACAACCCATGAGAAAGCTTATCGCAATGGCATTCGTGGCAGGTTTCGCCGCCGCGGCGATGGCGCAGAACGCGCCCGCGCCGGCGGCCGCTCCCGCAGCTCCGGCTGCGGCGGCTGCGGACCCGAAAGCGGCTCTTCAGGATATGAGGCGCAATAACAAGGAAGAAGTCAAAGCGCTTCAGGAGCAGCAGAAGACCGAGCTCAAGCAGCTCCGGGACCAGAAGGCCGCCATCGAAAAAAGCATCGCTGAAAAACGCGCTGCCAATAGAAAAGCGATGGCTGACCTCATCGCCAGGCATAAGGCCGACAAAGCGGCTTTCTGCAAGGCCAACAAGGGCGTCTGCAAGGGTGGGAAAAAGGCCGCCGCAGTTCCGGCGGAGAAAGCCGACCAGGTTCAATAGCCGCGCCTTGCATTTGAAAAGAACGCCCCGTTTCACGACGGGGCGTTCTTTTTGCGCGGATTTGCCTGCATCATTGAGTCGCAGTCCCGCAAATCGTACAATAGTGAGCGTAAACCCCGCAGTTTCAGGTTTGTTTTGGGAGGGATGGCCGAGTGGTTTAAGGCGCCGGTCTTGAAAACCGGTGAGGTGGCAACATCTCCGTGGGTTCGAATCCCACTCCCTCCGCGCTTAAAAAAACCCCGCTTTTTGCGGGGTTTTTTTAAGCGCGGAGGGAGAGCGAGGCACCTGCGTGCCTCGCGTTGGGATTCGAAAGCCGCAGCGTTGTCGAGCCAGCAGGCGAGACCGCGAGGCGGGGTCGCGAGTCCAAGTTTGCGGCGGCAAACTTGGAACTTGTGACCGAATCCCGCCGTTACGATAACATTGCTTCAACCCCCCGCTTTTTTGCGGGGTTTTTTAAGTACGGAGGGAGAGCAGGGCACCTGCGTGCCCTGCGGTGGGATTCGAAAGCCGGAGCGTTGTCGAGCCAGCAGGCGAGACCGCGAGGCGGGGTCGCGAGTCCAAGTTTGCGGCGGCAAATTTGGAACCCTGTCAAGCCAAATAAGAATCGTACCGTAATCGTCGGTGCGAGATTTCTTTTTCCGTCTCAAGACCGCCTTCGGCTTCCAGTTTGCGCCTGACTATCCTCAAAGCCTCCTCCAAAAGGTCGTTTT
>JAQTYB010000100.1 GCA_028688475.1 Elusimicrobiales bacterium | reverse complement strand
GCCAGGGCAAAGCCGCCGCCGGCCAGAAGGTCACGGTGAAACTCGACAGGACCGGGCTGATAACCGTGAACGGCCATGCGGCGCAAGCCGTCCCGGACGCGCTCAGGAACATGATAGCCGCCGCCCTCGACGCGAGCGCGGACCGGCTGGTGATAGTCACCGCCGACGACGAAAACCGGGTGGGCGAAGTGGTGCGCATACTGGACGTTTCAAAGCAGGCCGGCGCGCTCAAGCTGGCGGTAATGAAAAACGGGTAGCGGCCGCCCGGGAGACATCTGTGGCTTTTCAGACAGGCGAAGAGACTGATTCCATAACCGGCATAAACGTCACCCCGCTGGTGGACGTGTGCCTGGTGCTCGTCATAATCTTCATGGTGGCGACTCCGCTCATGGTGGAGCCCAAGTTCGCCGTAAAGCTGCCCGTGGCCAAGACGAAGGACGGCGAGGCGAAGGAAAAAATAGAGGTCAGCATCGCCTCCGACGGCAGGCTGGCGCTTTTTCAGAAGGATTACGCCGCCCTGTCCGCCATGCAGCCGGATTTGAAAAAAGCCATAGACCGCAGCGATACCAAATACGTTATTTTCCGCGCGGACCGCGAGTCCCGCTACGGCCTCCTGGCCGAGCTCATGCAGGCCGCCAAGGAGGCGGGAGCGGTTGACATGATTATAGCCACGGAACAGCGAAAATGATGCTGGAGCCGCGAACGGCCAAAGCGCTGGCGATATCGGCGGCATTCCACCTGCTGGTGTTCATGCTTTATCTGCGGCTGGTCATACTCGCGCCGGCCACCACGACCGACATCGTGGGCAGCGTGGATTTCATAATGAAGCAGCGTCCCCTGGAAGCGCGCCGTCTTACCAAATGGGACAATATGCAGCTGGCGCTGCCGAAGCAGTCGCTGGTCGCGGCCTCCCTTCCGCGGTCCTCCCAGATGCTGCTCAGCAGGCCGCTTATGCCGCAGCGCATGGTCAGAACGCCCGCGCTGGAAGACGCGAAAAACGGACGGTTGCAGGTCAAAAAAACGCTGGACATCAACCTTGAAAACGGGCGCGGGCGCCAGTTGGCGGACTCCATGCCCTCGCTTGAAACCAAACGCGTTCAGGTGGCGCAGGCCGCTTCCGGCATAAAGCTGGAGGAGGTCGGCGCGCGCGCCGTCATACCGCAGGCCCTGGATGTCGGGCGCCGCCGCGCCGCTCCCCTTGAAGCCGCCGACGCCCTGAACATAGACGAGGGCGCCGCCCCGCCGCCCGCGGCGGGGCTTGGCAAAACCCAGCCCGCGCCGTCCAGGAAGAAGACGAAAGACGAATTCGGCCTAATGGGCGGCGAGTCGTACGATATGGAAGGCCCGCTGGTCAACCGCAAAATCGTGGCCAAAGCCATTCCCAAATTCCCTTCCTGGGCGCGCGAAAAAGTGCTGGGCGAGGCCGTGGTGTCCATAAAAATATATGTGACGCCGGCGGGCAAGGTGATGGATTCCATGCGCGTCATGAAAACATCCGGTTTCGCCGATTTGGACCGCTACGCGATGGAAACCCTCAAAAAATGGGTGTTCGAGCCGCTTCCCGCCGGCGGCCAGTCGGAAAAGCAGTGGGGCATAATCACAGTCAGATTCGAGGCGCAATGATATGAAACTTAAAATCCTGATTGCCTGCGTTGTTTCGGCGGCGTGCGCCGGCTGTCTGAAAACCGTTTGGGCCCAGCCCGCCCCCGAAACTTCCTACGCCGAGATGACAGTGACCGGCGAAGGCGCGCAGAAGCTGCCCATCAACAAGCCGAAACTCGCCTACGACTTCGACCCGCTGGAAGTCATGTCGCCGCTTCAGGAGGCGGACGAGAAGCTTTTTCTGGCCGACTCGCCGATAACTTTCGACTGGCGCCATAACCGTCCCGCCCTGCTCAAAAACCCCAGGGTGGTCCGGCCTCAGTGGCTGGAGCTCGTCTCGCCGGGTAAAATCGCCTTCGATATGACCGAAACCGTCTCTCGGCTCGTCGCTCAGCCGGAGGCGGGGCCGGCGGCGAAGAACGCCGGCGCTCCCCTTTCCTCCGAATGGTACAAAGGCCTCAAATGGGAGCTCGACATACTGGGCGAGGACGGGCGCGCTTTCCACAGTTTCACGGAATCGGGGAAGCCGCCCGCCGTGCTGGCTTGGAACGGCCGCAACCGCGACGGCGGCTGGCTGAGGGCGGGGCATCTGTACTCGGTGTTTTTCAGCATGACGGACGCGGAGGGTGCCCGTTACAGCGGGCCGGGCATGCCCATGCAGCTCGATTTTCCGGGACTGCTGCTAGACACCGGCGAAACGGTCGTGACCATCAGTCTCGACACCGCCATGCTTTTCGGCGCCGACAGGATGCGGACGAAAATCAGCGAACCCGCCGGCGCCAGGCTGGCCGCCGCGGCGCTGGATGCGATAAAGCTCGCTTATCCCGTCTCTTCGGTCGCGGTGCGCTGTTACGCCCCGTCGCAGAGCGCGGCGGAGGAGCAGGCCGCCGCCATGCGCGACCTGATAACCGCCCAGTTGCTGCTGAGTTCCTCCACTGTCACGGCGGAGGGATTCAAAGCGCCCGCGAGCGAACGCCACATGGCGGTAGTAATCGCCAAGTAGAGGGGACCAGGAGACGACTCCGAGATGCGCGAATTCAGCACGCTTTTCCTTACCGGAGACGCGGAACTGTTCAATATCTGCCGCACGCCTTTCGCCGACAGCGGAGGCGATATCACTCTCGTGCGCAGCCTCAAAGAGGCGCTGCGCCTGGCGGGGGAGCATTCCTCCCCGGTGCTGCTGGCCGACTGCGACGGCAACCCGGAGATTGCGAAACTCGGCGGGGGCGAGGCGTTTTTCCGCAAGGCGCGGGAGTTGACCCCGAAACTGGTGCTGGTGGGCATAGTGGAGCAGGGCGCTCCGACGCAGAAAATACTGGGCCTCCTCAAAGCCGGCGCCAACGACGTGGTTCAAAAACCGCTGCGTCCGCGCGTTCTGGCGGAACAGGTCAAGGCGCTCGCCCGGCTGTATTCCAAAACCGCTAAAAAGCAGTCCCGGCTTTCGTCAAAAACGCTGCAATTGAATCTGGACGTCGCCTCGCGCAGATGCTATTTCAAGGTGGACGACGGCGCCGGCTCGCAGCGGGTGGAATTGCGCCTCACCCGGCTGGAATTCGCCATTCTGCATCTTTTGCTGGAAAGGAAGCACAAACTCGTCACTTATGACGAGTTCCGCAAAAGGCTCTGGCCCCACGCCGCTTCCGGCGGGGATATAACGCATACTCTCCTTATGCATCTGACCAACATACGCAAAAAACTCAAAGGCAGCTCCGTCCGGATAGACAACCTGTGGGGCGAAGGCTTCAGGCTGGATTAAGAGAATACAATGGCTGGCGATTGCCTCATCTCAGTGGTTGTTCCGGTTTATAACGAGGAAAACAATATTTTTCCGCTCGCGGAGCGCGTCGGGAAAAGCGCGCAGGCCGCCGGTTGCCGCGTCGAGATGGTTTTCGTCATGGACCCCTCCACCGACCGCACCGAGGAGGCCGTCATGGCGCTGCGGCGGGAGGCCCCCGCGGTCAAGCTGATAACGATGTCGCGCCGGTTCGGCCAGCCGGCCTGCACGCTCGCGGGCATACTTTACTGCGCCGGAGACGCCTGCGTGGTCATAGACGCCGACTTGCAGGACCCGCCGGAGCTTATTCCCGCAATGGTCTCCAAATGGCGCGAAGGCTATGACGTCGTCTACGCGCAGCGCACCGGGCGCGAAGGGGAAAATCTGTTCAAACGCTCCGTCGCCTACTGGGGCTACTGGCTGATTGACAAGATAGCCGACGTGCCCATCCCGCGCAACACCGGCGATTTCCGGCTCATCAGCCGCCGCGTAATCGAGCATTTGCGCGCTTTCAAAGGCAACGACGGCTTCCTGCGCGGAATGGTGGCCTATATCGGCTTCAGCCAGGCGGCGGTGCCTTACAAGCGCGGGCCGCGCCGTTCGGGAACCGGAAATTACAACCGTTTTATCGGCTCGCTGAAAATCGGGCTCAACGGCGTGCTGGGGTTTTCAAAGTATCCGCTGCATCTCATCTCGCTGCTCGGGTTTGCCATTTCCTCGTGCAGCTTCGCGCTGGGCATGGCGTACCTCGCGCTCAAGTTCACGGGGTTTGAAATAAAATGGGGCAACCCCACGCTGGTCATACTCATTTCCTTTCTGAGCGGCATACAGCTTTTATGCCTCGGCATAATAAGTGAGTACATCGCCCGCACCTTCGACGAGATAAAGGGCCGCCCGTTTTTCATCGTGCGGGAAGCGCACGGGTTCTCCGGCCCGCCGCCCGCCAGGCCGGATGCCGGATAAATACAGCCGATTGCTTGAGCGCGTCGCGCCCGGAACCGTTTACAAAAACGGATTCTCGCGCGGTGCGGACGTGGAGCCGTTTTACGCCGCCGGCGAGTGCGCGGCGGACAACTGGTCC
This sequence comes from Elusimicrobiales bacterium, assembly GCA_028688475.1. Lineage (GTDB taxonomy): Bacteria > Elusimicrobiota > Elusimicrobia > Elusimicrobiales > Elusimicrobiaceae > JAQTYB01. Next base: position 3,789 of record JAQTYB010000100.1, on the reverse strand, counting down.
GGCGAAATGGACGCCGCCCTCGACGAAACCGGCAAAAATCATTTCCTGGATGTCTATAACAGGCGGCTGACGCTCGATTCTCTGGATACGGCGCTCTCCGCCGCGGGCGCGCGCTATCTGGACGCGGGCTGCTCAAGCGGACATCTTCTCTCGGAGGCCGCGGCGCGCTGGCCCGCCGCGCTGGTTTGCGGCTGCGATTGTTTTTCCGCCGGACTCGCGCGCTGCCACGACAGGCTGCCCGGCGTGCCGCTTTTCCGTGTGGACTTAGCCAGGCGCGGCGTCGGCACGGAAGAGTTTGACGCGCTGTCCTGCCTTAACGTGCTGGAACATATAAAAGACGATTTCTCCGCCCTATCCAATATGCGCAAAATGCTCAAGCCTGGCGGCCTGCTGGCGGTTACGGTGCCGCTGGGCCCCGCGCTTTTCGACCTCTACGACGAGGCGCATTTCCACGAGCGCCGCTACACCCTCGCGGAGCTGCGCGGCAAGCTGGAACGCGCGGGATTTACGGTGCGGTATATGAACGCGCTGGGTTTTTTCATTTATCCGGCGTTTTACCTGGCGAAGAAACTTAACCGTCTGCGTGTTGCGGGGCTGAGTGCAGAGGAAAAACAAAAACGCGCGTTCGCGCAAATGAAAATCGCGCAGCGCTCGCCGGTGATGGAAAAGCTGTGCGCCCTGGAATACTCCCTGAGCAAAAAGTTGAAATATCCGTGCGGCGTGCGCGGCTTCGCCCTGGCGCAAAAATAGTTTTATTTCAGCCAGCGCGCGATGCGCTGGCGGGCAAGCAGGTCTTCGAGCGTTTCCCGCTCCCTAATCAATTCATAGTCGCCGTTTTTGACCAGCGCCTCGGCGGCGCGCGGCCTTGAATTATACTGGGAGCTCATTGAAAAGCCGTACGCGCCGGCGTTGAGCACCGCCAGCAAATCGCCTTCCGCTATTTCCGGCAGCCGCCTGTCCCGCGCCAGCACGTCGCCCGATTCGCAAATTTGGCCGACCACGTCGCAGGTTTGCGTATCCGGCAGGTCCAGTTTACCGGCGGACAGTATATGATGGTACGAGCCGTACAGCGCGGGGCGCAGCAGGGTGTTGAGGCCCGCGTCCACGCCGATGAATTTCTTGAACGGAGTGGTTTTAACGGTGTTGACTGCCGCCAGCAGCGCGCCGGCGTCGCAAACGAGGTAGCGTCCGGGCTCGAGGCAGAAAACCGGCTCTCCCAGCCCGTATTCCGCCGCCCGTTTTTTGAACAGGGACAGGATATTTTCCGAAAAGACCGCCAAATCCAGTTCCTTCTCGCCGGGTTTATAGGGCACGCCGAGGCCGCCTCCCATGTCCACAAACTCGAACTCCACGCCGGTTTCAACGCGGATTTTTTTTGCGATGCCTAGCAGCCTGTCCAGCGCCAGCAGAAAAGGTTCGGTGTCCAGCACGCCCGCGCCGATATGCATGTGAATTCCGAAGCGGCGCACGCCCGCTTTTTTTGCCAGGCCGTAAGCCTTCACCGCGTCGTCCTGCCAAAGGCCGAACTTCGTCTCTTTTCCGGCGGTGACGACATGGCTGTGATGCCCCGCGCCGACTTCCGGGTTGACGCGCGCGGAAAACAGTTCCGGCGTTTTTATCCCGAGCAGCCGTTCCAGCGGGGAAAGCGAGTCCGCGTTCACGGCTATTGCCCGCGCCGCGAGAAACTCCAACTCGTCGGTCCTGACGCTGGTGCCGGTGAAAAGGATTTTGTCCGCCGCGAAGCCGGCCTTGAGCGCGAGCGAGACTTCGCCGGGGCTGACAGCGTCCACATGCGCGCCCTCGCCCGCCAGTATTTTAAGGACGGATATATTGGTGTTTGTTTTCGCGGCGTAGTAAATCCTGATTTTTCCGTAATGCGCCGAAAACGCCTTGCGAAGGCGGCGATAGTTGGCGCGGATGCGCTCCTCGCTCATCACATAAAGCGGCGTGCCGAATTCTTCGGCGAGTTTTTCCGCCGGAACGCCGTCAATGAAAAGCTTGCCGCTGCGATTTTCAAAAGGCTCTTTGAGCATGTGCATGCGCGCCACCTGTGCGGGGGAATATTTTCATTATGTTACAAAATAGGAACGCTTTGAAATCAGGTAAAATGTAGCATCATGGAAAAACTGGAAATTTCGGTGCAGCGGCTGTGCGGCGACGTTCCCATCCCCGGGTACGCGCATGACGGCGACGCGGGCGTGGACTTGCATTCGGCAACGGACCACTCGCTCAAACCCGGCGAGCGCGTCCTCGTAGGCACGGGGCTTAAAATGGCCATCCCCGCCGGTTACGAGGGACAGGTGAGGCCCAAGTCCGGCCTCGCGTTAAAACATGGAATAACACTGGTGAACACCCCCGGCACTGTGGACGCGCCCTATCGCGGCGAAATCGGCGTGATAGTCATCAACCACGACCCGCGCGAAACCTATGAAATAAAAAAGGGCGAAAAAATAGCGCAAATGGTGTTCAACAAAATCGAGCACGCGGTTTTCCGCGAGGTACCGGAACTCTCCGCCACCACGCGCGGCACAGGCGGTTTCGGCAGCACCGGCAAACGGTGATAGTCTTTCGCTATTTCCGCGACAGTAGGGCGGTTCTCAGGCTGTTGTCCGCCGGATAACCGCCCAGCCAGACGGAAAACAGCGCGTCCGAAAAATCCTTGCCCGGTATACTCCCCGCCGGTTTGCCGTTATACTCCACCGCCAGGCCCTGTCCGGGCGCATAGGTGAGCGCCAGCTTGTCGCCTTTGCGCAAGTCCGGTATCAGTTTGCGGAAATCAGCGAGCCGCGCTTTCAGCGCGGGCAGCGTATCGGCGGCGTTTTTGGCGAAGCCTTTCTCGATGGCTTCGGATATCGCGGCGGAATCCACATTGCGCAAAAACGTCAGTTCCATGCGGCGCGTCTTGTCCTGCCTTATAATGACCACGCCGTCGGCGGACTGCTCCTCAAGATAAAGCGCGCCCACATAGACGTTGAACACCACCTTCCTGCGCACCCCCGCGCCGTTAAGCGTGAGTTTTTTGCCCGAAACTTCCGCCGAATCGGGCACCGCCACCCCTTTCACCTCAAGCGCCCGGGAAGGAGCAACGAACGCCCCGCAAATCAGCAATGCCGCAAACAGTGAATTCATACAGTCTCCGTTTTCCGAGCGGACCGGCGGTGAAAGCGCGCCGTTTACTGCACGTGTATTTTAAACTTTTTGCCGGTTATTACGAGCGTACCGGGGGCCGAAACGGTTATGCTCGCGTTCCTGTCGCTCAACGAAAGCGCTTTGAAATTATACGTGCCGTCTTGCGGCGCGAACGCGGCGCCGTCGAGCGCGATGGCGGAAGTTTCCACGTGGAATTTCGCATAGTCCTTGCCGAGTATGACGGGAAGGTTTTCGCCGCGCATTTGCACTTTCTCGTCCTGTAAACCCATGAGCACCATTTTCATCAACACCTCGCCGTTTTCAAGGGAGTATCTCTCGCTAGAGGTATGGTGAGGACCGACATTCACTTCCACTTCCAGTCCCCGCGCCGAGTTCCACGCGGCGAGCGTCTTGTTTTTGGCGTCTTCTAATTCCTTGAATTCCTCTCTTGCCTTCCGCAGCAATTCGCCGTAGCGAAATTCCGATTTGGCGCGTTCCACCAGCGCCCGTCTTTCCTGTCCGCTCATTGGGTAGAGCGCCGCCAGCAAATCGAACATCGCCTTCCCGCCGGCGACTTGCGTTTTCCAGTCTTCGGGGCCATGTTTGTCCAGCAAAAGAGCCTGTGCGGCGCCGGTTCCGTAAAGACGTCCCGAGTCCGAG
>JAQTYB010000013.1 GCA_028688475.1 Elusimicrobiales bacterium | reverse complement strand
TGAAGGCCGGGGTGGAGATGATAATGCCCGGCGACAACGCGGAGATGACGATAACGCTGATGACGCCGATAGCGATGGAGACCGGATTGCGTTTCGCGATACGCGAAGGCGGCCACACCGTCGGCGCGGGCGTGGTGACGGAAGTTTTAGCATAGCCTTAAATGTGCTAGAATAAGAAAATTGACTTTTTGAGAGGAAACCCAGATGGCGGAAGAAAACAAACCCAGCGAAGCCAAAGCCAAGCTAGACGGCCAGGAGCGGATACGCATAAAGCTGCGCTCCTACGACCACCGCATGCTTGACCAGTCGGTCGCCCGCATTGTGGATACCGCGCGCCGCACCGGCGCCGTCGTGGCGGGCCCCGTGCTGCTGCCCATGAGAATACGCAAATACACGGTGCTGCGCTCGCCGCATACCGACAAGAAATCGCGCGAGCAGTTCGAAATGCGCATTCACAAACGGCTTATAGATTTGAAAAGCCCCACCACGAAAACGGTGGACGAGCTGATGAAGCTCGACCTTCCCGCCGGCGTGGATGTGGAGATAAAGAAGTAGACCGGAGAACGCTATGTCTGATTTGAACGAATCGAGCAACGCCGCGCCGCAGTCCGGCGCCGTCCAGCCGCAGGAAGCGGCGGCTCCGGCGCAGCCGCAGGCGAAGCCGGCCCCCGCCGGCCTCAGGGTGATTTTCGGCGAGAAGGTGGGCATGACCCAGTTTTTCGACCAGAAAGGGCATCTGCGCCCGGTTACGGTAATCAAGGCCGGCCCGTGCACAGTCGTCAACGTCCGCACCCCGGAGCGCGACGGCTACAGCGCCGTCTGCCTGGGCTACGGCGCGGCGAACGCCAAAAAGCTGGGCAAACCGCTTGCCGGACAGTTCGCCAAGCTGGGTCTCCAGCCAGTCAGGAAGATGCGCGAGTACCGCGTGTCCGACTCGAAGGGCTATGAAACCGGCCAGCAGGTTACCGTGGAGGGACGCTTTACCGCCGGCGATTACGTGGACGTGCAGGGCGTTACGAAGGGCCACGGATTTTCCGGCGTCATGAAGCGCTACCAGTTCCGCGGCCTGCCCGGCTCGCACGGCGCCTCGGACAAGGAGCGCTCTCCCGGCTCCATCGCGTCGCAGCGGTCGCTGGGGCGCGTCATACCCGGCCAGCGCATGGCGGGACATTACGGGCAGGCGACGCTCACTATCGCCAAGATGGAAGTGGTCAAAGTCGATACGGCCAACCATCTGCTCTATATCAACGGCGCGGTTCCCGGCACCAACGGCAGCTATGTCACCGTGCTGGAAACGACCAAGAAGCGCAAGCGCCGCGTCGAGCGCGTCGTAGTTGACAAGAAGGCCAAAAAAGCCGCAGCCGCGAAACCGGCGGCCAAGAAATAATTTCCGGAAGGAAAAGACATGGAAACAGCAGTTCTAAACATAAAAGGTGAAACAATCGGCAAGTGCGAGCTTCCCGAAACGCTTTTCGGGCACAAACCCGAGCCGCATTTCCTCTACGAAGTCGTCACCGCGCATCTTGCCAATCTGCGCGCCGGCAACGCCAGTTCCAAAACCCGGAGCGAAATTTCCGGCGGCGGCAAAAAGCCCTGGAAGCAGAAACACACCGGACGCTCGCGGCAGGGCAGCACCCGCTCCCCGTTGTGGAGAAAGGGCGGCGTCGTGTTCGGCCCCAGGCCCCACAGCTTCCGGCGCGAAATGCCGCAGGCCAAACGCCGGCTCGCGCTGGCGCAGGCGCTTTCCGCAAAATTCGCCGAGGGCGGCATGGTTATCGTGGACAAGTTCGACATCGCGCAGCCCAAGACGAAAGAGCTTGTCGCGGTGCTGCGCTCGTTCACCGCGGGGCGCAAGCCGCTTCTCGTTTCCATGCGCGAAAACAAGAATGTCGAAACCGCGTCGCGCAACATCCGCGGCGTGTCCAACGCCCGCCCCTCGGAGCTCAACGCGTACGACGTGCTCAACAGCAGCAAGGTCATAATGACGCGGGCCGCGCTGGACAACCTCGGCGGACTCTGGTCCGGCAAGGGGGAGCAGAAATGAGCAGGGACATATTCTCGGTTTTGAAGAGGCCCATCCTCACCGAAAAAAGCCTCATCATGAAAGAAAAAGGCAACCGCTACAGTTTCGAGGTTGCCAAAGAGTCGACCAAGTCCGACGTCCGCACGGCGGTGGAAAAGCTGTTCAAGGTCAAGGTCACCAAAGTCTGCACGATGATCGTCGGCGGCAAGCTGCACCGGATGGGGCGCTTCGCCGGTTACAGGTCCGACTGGAAGAAGGCGGTTGTCACCCTGGCCGAAGGCCAGAAAATAGACACCACCCCAGCAGCCTGACGGAGAGGTTTCAAGCATTATGCCAAGCAAGTCATTCAGGCCGTACACTCCCTCGCGGAGATTCATCTCGGTGGCCGATTTCTCGGAGATAACCAAAACCGCTCCGGAAAAAAGCCTTACCCGCGGCATGCGCAAGTCCGGCGGACGCAACAACACCGGCATGGTCATGGTCCGCCACCACGGCGGCGGCCACAAGCGCGCCTACCGCGTCATAGATTTCAAGCGCGAAAAGTTCGGCGTTCCGGCGACGGTCGCCTCCATAGAGTACGACCCGAACCGCAGCGCGCGCATCTGCCTGCTCAACTACGCCGACGGCGAGAAGCGCTACATTCTCCACCCCGCCGGCATCGTTGTGGGCGACAAGCTTATGAGCGGCCCGCAGGCCGAGATAAAGACCGGCAACGCGCTTCCTATAAAGAATATCCCCGAAGGCACGTTCCTGCACGCGATAGAGCTGCATCCGACGAAGGGCGCCCAGATGGTCCGCTCCGCCGGAGGCCAGGCCCAGCTGATGGCCAAAGAGGGCGATTACGCCCAGCTCAAGATGCCTTCCGGCGAAATCCGCAAGGTGCCGGTGGGCTGCATGGCCACCATAGGCCAGGTCGGTAACGTCGAGCATAACACCGTCATCATCGGCAACGCGGGGCGCAACCGCCACCGCGGCTGGCGCCCGACGGTGCGCGGCTCGGCGATGAACGCGGTGGACCACCCCATGGGCGGCGGCAGAGGCAAGTCGAAGGGCAACAACGTGCCCCGCTCGCCGTGGAACCAGCCCTCCAAGGGCTTTAAGACCAGACCCGCCAAAATATGGGACTGGATGATTGTTCAGGACAGGCGCAAAGGCAAAACCAACGCCTAGCGCATTTTAGGAGGATGGATGGGAAGGTCTACCAAGAAGGGGCCGTTTATTGACCTGAACGTGCTTCAGGCGGTGCAGAAGATGAACCAGACCGGCGAAAAAAAGCCCGTGAAGACATGGGCCCGGTCCTGCACGATATCTCCGGAATTTGTCGGACACACTTTCCTGGTGCATAACGGGCGCAAATTCCTTTCGGTCTATATTTCCGAACGGATGGTCGGCCACAAGCTCGGCGAATTTTCGTACACGAGGCTGTTCAAGGGCCACGGCGCGTCCCATACCAAGGAAGCGACGGATCTTACGTAGCTGTTGCTGAGGATAACGATAATTATGGAAGCTCTCGCCAAGTCCAAGTTTCAGAGATACGGCAGAAGAAAAGTCGGGCAGGTGCTCGACCAGATACGCGGCAAGGACGTGCAGACCGCCGAGCAGATAGTCTCCCTGGTGCCGCGCCGCTGCGCGGTGATAGTCCAGAAGGCCATCCATTCCGCCGCCGCCAATCTTTCCGTCAAAACGGGCAGGAAGCTCGACCCGGCGGGAGTATGGATTAAAACGGCTTTCGCCGACCAGGGCCCCATGGGGCAGCTGCGGCGCGTGCAGCCCGGCCCGCAGGGCAGGGCGATGCCTTTCAAGCGCAAAGAGTGCCACCTCACAGTCGTGGTCTCGGACACTAAATAAAGGAGCGTGACTTAAGATCACGGCTTACTATGGGTCATAAAATACATCCCAGAGCAATGAGGCTTGGATATGTGCAGGACTGGCAATCCAAGTGGTTTTCGCCGCGGCACATGCCCGCTCTTATCCGCGAGGATTTCGATATCCGCGCCCTTATCCGCGGGCGGTTTCAGATGGCGGCGGTCAGCTGGATAGGCATAGAGCGCGCCGGCGCCTATCTGCGCGTGGACATCCACACCGCTCGCCCCGGCGTGGTCATCGGCAAGCGCGGCGCCGACATCGAAGCGCTTAAAAACGACATCGAGCGCCTGACCGGCAGCAAAACTTTTGTCAACGTCATCGAGATAAAGACGCCGGAGCTTGACGCCCGCCTGGTGGCCGAATCCATCGCTTTCCAGCTGGAAAAGCGCGCGCATTACGCCAGCGCGCTCAAGCGCGCCATAGAGCGCGCCATGTCGGCCAAGGCGCTGGGAATCAAGATAATGGTTTCGGGCCGCATCGGCGGCGCCGAAATCGCCCGCCGCGAGTGGAAGCGCGAAGGCCGCGTGCCGCTGCACACCATCTGCGCGGATATAGACTACGGTTTCGCCGAGGCGCTCACTGTCAGCGGCAAAATCGGAGTAAAAGTATGGATTTTCAAGAAGCTTCACTTCGCGAAATCGCCGCGCGAAATTCTGGCGGAACTGCGCCGGAGCGGCGATTTCGACGACGGCAGCATAGTGCCGCCGTCGCAAAAGCCTGAAGCGCAAATCCCCAACAAGGAGCCTGATTTAAATGCTGATGCCAAAACGAGTCAAGTATCGCAAGCCGCATAGCGCTCCCCGCATAAAAGGCAAAACCAAGCTGGGGTTCACCGTGGCTTTCGGCGAGTACGGGCTCAAGGCGCTCGAGCCCAAATGGATAACCGCCCGCCAGATAGAGGCGACGCGCGTGACGCTGGCCCGCTTTCTCAAAAAGAAAGGCAAGCTGTGGATACGCATTTTCCCGGACAAGGCCATCACGAAGCACCCCGCCGAAACCCGCATGGGAAAAGGCAAGGGCGCGCCGGACCACTGGGTCGCCGTAGTCAAGCCCGGACGGATAATGTTCGAGCTTGAGGGAATCACCGTTGACGAGGCGAAGAAAGCCATGCGCCTGGCGGCGGCCAAGCTTCCCATCAGCACCCGCTTTGTGGTGAGAGACTAGCGAGGCTCCCATGAAAACAAAGGATAAAATGCATTTGAAGAATCTTTCCGCCCTGGAGCTCAAGGCGGAACTCAGGCAGGCGCGGGAGAAGCAGTTCACGCTTTCCTTCAAGCACGCCACGACGCCGCTGACCAATCCGCTGGAAATGCGCACCCTGCGCCGGAAAATCGCCATGCTGGAAACTTTCCTGCGCGAGAAGGATTCCCAGGCCGCGGGCGCAAAAAAGTGAGGTTTTGACCATGTCCGATACAGAACGCGCTAACAGAAAGACTTTTCAGGGCACCGTCGTGTCCGACAAGATGGACAAAACCCGCGTGATAGAGGTGGAACGGGTCACACGGCACGCCATGTACGAGAAGGTGCAGCGCAAGACGAGCCGCTTCTACGCGCACGACGAGGGAAACGAGTCGAAAGCGGGGGACACGGTGGAGATAGCCAGCACGCGGCCCCTGTCGCGGCTCAAGAGATGGCGCGTCACGCGCGTCGTGTCGAAGGCAAAAGTCTAAGCCGCCTTTTCGGGAGAGTTGAGGAACAGGCATTATGATACAGCTCAGAACTATGCTTAACGTCGCCGACAATTCCGGCGCGCGCAAGCTGATGTGTTTCGCGGTGAAGGGCGGCAGCTACAGGAAATACGCGTTTTTGGGCGACGTCGTCGTCTGCTCGGTGAAAGACGCGCTGCCCACCGCCGCCATTAAGAAGGGCGACGTGGTCAAGGCCGTGGTCGTCCGCGTGAGGCGGGAGCATCGCCGCCGCGACGGCTCCTACGTGCGGTTCGACGACAACGCCGTCTGCGTCATAGACGACAACGGCGAGCCCAAGGGCACCCGCGTGTTCGGGCCCGTGGCCCGCGAGTTGAGGGAAAAGAATTTCCTCAAGATAATCTCCCTCGCGCCGGAAGTGGTCTGAGGAATTTGACATATGGTCAACATAAAGAAAAAAGACATGGTGGTCGTGCTCGCCGGCAAGGATAAAGGCAAGCGCGGCGAGGTGCGCAGCGTGACGCCGGGCAAGGATTCCGTTCTCGTCACCGGCGTCAACATGGTTACCAAGCATGCCCGCGGCACGCAGGCCAAGCCGGGCGGCCTGCAGAAGAAAGAGATGCCCATCCATATTTCCAACGTGGCCCTTGTCTGCCCCAGGTGCGACAAGGCGGTCCGCCCGAAATCGGGCGCCATGAAGACCGGCGAAAGAATCCGCCTCTGCCGCAAATGCGGCGAGACGATATAGCGCGCCGGCACAAGGTTTAAGATGGCAAAGAATAAAGACACCAACGAAAAGAAAGCGGCCTCGGCGCCCGTGGCAAAAGAAGCCAGGGGAAGACAGGCCAAGGATACCGCCGGCGAGTCTGTTCCGTCTGTTCCGAAGGATTATATGCCGCGCCTTAAAGCGGCTTATAGGAACAAGATACTGCCGGCCCTCGTGGAGCAGCTGGGGCTCACCACGCCCATGTCGGCACCGAAGCTCGTCAAGATAGTGCTCAACATCGGCGTTTCCGAGGCCAAGGAGAACATCCAGGCGCTCGAAGTCGCCACGGACGACCTCGCCCGCATAACCGGCCAGGCGCCGCAGCAGCGGCGGGCGAAAAAATCCATCTCGAACTTCAAGCTGCGCGAAAACATGCCCATCGGCGTGCGCGTCACGCTGCGCTCCGGCCGCATGTACGAGTTCATGGACCGCTTCGTCACGATAGCGTGCCCGCGCATAAGGGATTTCCGCGGCTTCGACCCGAAATGCTTCGACGGGCGCGGCAACCTCAATATCGGCCTCAAGGAGCAGATGATATTCCCTGAGATAGATGTCGAGAAATCGCCCAAAGCGCACGGAATGAACATAACTTTCGTCACCACCGCCGACGACGACAAGGGCGGCAGGGCGCTGCTGGAACTGCTGGGAATGCCGTTCCGCAAGCCCGAAAAAACCGCCGTCAAGGCGTAAAGAGGTTTCACTATGGCAACAACCGCATGGACGGCCAAGCTGCGCCGCCCTCAAAAATTCACAGTGCGCTACCGCAACCGCTGCCAGATCTGCGGTCGCCCGCGCGGCTATTACCGCGACTTCGGGCTCTGCCGCATCTGCCTGCGCAAAATGGCGCACGAGGGGCTTATACCCGGCCTCAAGAAATCAAGCTGGTAATACAGGACAAACATGGATCCCATAGCAGACCTTTTGACCAGAATCCGCAACGCCAACAGCAAGGGCAAGGAGCGCATAGACGTTCCCTTCTCCAGGCTGAAAAACGAACTCGCCCGCGTGCTCAAGGAAGAGGGCTATATCGCAAACTTCAAGCCCATCCATAACGAGAACAAGCGCGGCATCGTGAGGATTTTCCTCAAATACACCCTCGAAAAAGAAGCGGTCATTCACGGCCTCAGACGCATTTCCCGGCCCGGCTGCAGGGTGTACCGCCCCTACACGGACATCCCGAAGGTGAAGGGGCCTTTCGGCATCACAATACTTTCCACCCCGCAGGGCATAATGACCGACTATTCCGCCAAGAAAAGCAAGGTCGGCGGCGAAGTCATCTGCCAGGTGTGGTGACGGCTGATTCGGAGTCCGACGGAGATATATGAGCAAGATAGGCAAACAACCGATACCCATACCCGAAAAGGTCAAGCTGGCCGTCCTCGGACGGCAGGTGAGCGCCGAAGGGCCCATGGGCAAGCTGAGCTACGACCTGCCCGAGAACATCGGCGTGTCAGTGAAAGACAACCGGCTTTTCGTACAGATGACCGGCGGCGAGCCCAAGCTCGTCCGCATGGATTTCGGCACCACGCGCGCGCGCCTCTCCAACATAGTGCAGGGAGTGTCCGCGGGCTTCGCGAAAGTGCTTGAAATAAGCGGACTGGGCTACAAGGCGCAGCTGCAGGGCAACAAGCTCAACATGGAGCTGGGATTTTCCCACCCGGTGCTTTTCGACATACCGCCCGGCCTCAAGGTGGAGGTGGACCCGAAGCAAACCCTGCTGACGATAAAGGGGACCGACAAGATTCTCGTCGGAGATTTCGCCGCCCGCATCCGGCGCGTGCGTCCGCCGGAACCTTACCAGGGGACCGGCATCCGCTATCAGGGCGAGCATGTCGCGCGCAAGGCCGGCAAGACCGCCGCGGGCGCCTCGGGCGGAGCGGCCAAGAAGTAACCGGAGATTAAACGATGATTACCAAACAGGACCGCTACCAGTACAGAAAGGCGCGCACCCGCCGCAATATCATGGTTGCCGCCAACCCCAGGCCCCGGCTTGCCGTTTACCGCAGCCTGCGCTATCTTTACGCGCAAATCGTTGACGACGCCACGGGCAGGACGCTGGCCTACGCCTCCACGCTCTCAAAGGATTTCCGCGACAAATACGGCAACTGCGCCAAGAAGGTTGACGCGGCAAAGGCCCTCGGCGGCCTTATCGCCAAGAAGGCGCTGGACGCCGGAGTGAAGGAAGTCTGCTTCGACCGCGCGGGACGGATTTATCACGGCAAGGTCAAAGCCATTGCCGACGGCGCCCGCGAGGCGGGGCTGAAGTTCTAATCGAGGAGCTTTTAATGTCAGAAAAGACGCTAACACAAAAAGAAGCCGTCGCCAAAAAGGAGAGATCCTCCCGCGGTTTTCGGCGCGAGATGGAAGGCGCCATCGAAGGCGAAAAACTCACCGTGGTGAATATCACCCGCACCGCGAAAGTGGTAAAGGGCGGAAAGCGGTTCTCGTTTCGCGCGCTCGTCGTGGTGGGCGATTGCAACGGCAAGGTGGGCGTTTCAATCGGCAAGGCAAACCAGGTGCAGCTCGCCATCCAGAAGGCGGCGTCCCATGCGCGCAAGCACATGATAAAGTTTCCGCTTGTCAACGACACCATTCCGCACGAAATCACCGGCAGGTTCGGCACCGGCCAGGTCTGGATGAAGCCGGCGGCTCCCGGCACCGGCGTCATCGCCGGCAGCGGCGTGCGCGCCGTGCTGGAAGCGTCGGGGATAAAGAACGTGCTGACCAAGAACATCGGCAGTTCCAACCCGTTCAACATGGTATACGCCACCTGCGAGGCGCTCGAAGGCCTGCGCAGCAAGGAAGACATCGCGCGGATGCGCGGCAAGACGGAGGGCGCCAAGGAAGCGCCGGCGCCGCAGTCTCCCGCCGCGAACTAACAAGGGGTTTTGAATTATGACGACAGGTCTTCACTCTCTCTCGCCCAAATACGGCGCGACGCACAAAAAGAAAAGAATCGGACTGGGCCGCGGCTCCGGCCACGGCGAAACCGCCACGCGCGGCATGAAAGGCCAGCGCAAGGAATCCGGCGACGGCAAGATGATAGGTTTCGAGGGCGGGCAGATATCGCTGCTGCGCCGCATTCCCAAAAGCGGATTTTCCAACACGCAGTTCGCCCGCCGTTTTGAATGGGTGAATCTCGGCAGCCTCTCACGGTTCCCGGCGAAGTCCGAAATCACGCCGGAAGCGCTTTTGAAGGAAGGGCTGATATCGTGCACCTGCCAGGTGAAAATTCTCGGCGGCGGCGCGCTTGACCGCGCGCTGAAAGTGAGCGCCCACGCGTTCTCCAAGTCGGCGAAAGAGAAAATCGAGAAGGCCGGCGGTTCGGCCACTGTCATAAAGAAGTCCGCCGGAAACAAGTAACCGGCGGCTTGAGGCCGGGCCGCGCGACGACCCCCGTAAGGCTCGTTCGCGCAGCGGTTTATCAGACTAAGGACTGAAAATGGACCAGTCGACAACATCGGGTTTCGCAAACATATTCAAGGTGCCGGAGATTAAAAAGCGTCTCCTGTTTGTGCTGATAGCGCTGGCGGTTTACCGTCTCGGCGCGGCCATCCCGATACCGGGGATAAACGGCCAGGCGCTCAAGGCGCTGTTCGCGGCCAACAGCAACGGCCTGCTTGGGTTTTTGGATATTTTCTCCGGCGGCGCGATGAGCAGGTTCTCGGTGCTCTCGATGGGCGTGATGCCCTATATCAACGCATCCATCATCATGAGCCTGCTGCAAGGCGCGCACGTGATACCGTATCTCGACCGCCTCGCCAAGGAAGGCGAGCTGGGCCGCCGCAAAATCAACCAGATGACGCGGCTGTTCACGCTGTTTCTGGCGGCTTTCCAGTCGTTCGGGCTGACAGTGGCGTTTTCGCACATGCCGGTGCCGGGCGGCGCGCCCATAGTGCTCAACCCGTCGCCGATGTTCTATTTCACCACGGTGGTCACCCTCGTCACCGGCACGATGTTCGTGATGTGGCTGGGCGAGCAGATAACAGACCGCGGCATCGGAAACGGCATTTCGCTCATCATCTTCGCGGGTATCGTGGACCGGATGCCCTCCGCCGTCATGCACATGATAGAACTGATAAAGGCCGACGAAATAGGCATCGTCATGGCGCTTGCCATCGCGGCGACGATATTCATCGTAATGGCCAGCGTGGTGTGGGTGGAGACGGCGCAGCGCAAAATCCCCGTGCAGTACGCGCGCAGGCAGGTGGGCAACCGCGTCTACGGCGGCTCGTCGAGCTATCTGCCAATCAAGGTGGACCAGTCCGGCGTCATCGCGGTCATCTTCGCCGTTTCGCTGCTGAGCCTGCCCATGATGGTCGTGCAGTACAGCCCGAACGGCAAAATAGCGCAGTGGGTGAACGATTTCTTCTCCCGCAGCACCACGGTTTATGAGCTGATATACGTGGCGCTGATAGTGTTCTTCTGCTACTTCTATAACTCCGTCAGCTTCAACCCGAAGGAACTTTCGGAAAACATGAAAAAGTGGGGCGGCTTCATTCCCGGCATACGCCCCGGCGAGCCGACGGCGCAGTACATCGAGGCGGTGCTTAACAGGGTTACTCTCGGCGGAGCGCTGTTTGTCGCCGCGATAGCCGTGCTGCCCGACATCATGCGCCGCAAATTCAACGTGCCGTTCTATTTCGGCGGCACCTCGCTGCTGATTGTGGTGGGCGTCGCGCTTGACACCATAAGCCAGCTGGAGGCGCATCTTGTGATGCGCAATTACGAGCCGCTGATGAAAGGCGGCGGGCGCATACGCGGCCGCTGGTTCAACGTGGGCGGCGCCGGTTCATAAGCCTTTCAAATGAACCCGAAAATTCATAGAATCTACTGATACAGAGGTCTTAGAGTGAATTTAATACTGTTGGGAGCGCCGGGAGCGGGGAAAGGAACCCAATCCGCGCTTTTGTGCGAGCGGCTGTCCCTGAAGCATCTTTCCACCGGAGATATTCTGCGGGAGGAAATAGGAAAAAAATCGCCTGTCGGCCTCCAGGTGGCGCAGTTGGTGAGTTCCGGCAAGCTGGTCCCGGACGCGCTGGTGCTGGAAATAGTGGCGGCGAAAATACAGGAAGAGAAAGACGGGCTGCTGTTCGACGGTTTTCCGCGCACGATAGAGCAGGCCGAAGGGCTTGACGACCTCCTTGAAAAACAGGGGAAAAAGATAGACGCGGTGGTTTTCATAGACCTCGCCGAGGGCGAGGTGATTCGCCGTCTCACCAGCAGGCGCACTTGCAAAAAGTGCGGGAAGATTTACAATCTTATCAGCACCCCGCCCGCAAACCCCGAGGCTTGCGACGTCTGCGGCGGGCAGTTGTTCTGGCGCGACGACGATTCGCTTGAGACGGTCAAGCGCCGCCTCATGGTCTACCGCGACCAGACCGAGCCGCTTGTGGCTTATTACAAGGCCAACCACCGGTTCATAAAGGTGGACGGCGCGCTGGCCCCGGAAAGAGTGACGGGGGAAATTTGCGCGGCGCTGGGCGATTGCGTCGGGAAATGAAAATGCTTGCCGCCAGGAAACCGGCTGCGGAGGTTAAAAACGGTTCCGCGAAGGTCCCGCCGGTGCTGCTCAAGCGCAAGCCTTCCGTGGAGCTGAAAACCGCCGCGGAGCTGCAAAAGATGCGCAGCGCGGGGCGCGTGGTCGCCGAGGTTTTGAAAATTTTGGAATCCGCCGTAAAGCCGGGAATATCCACTGGCGAACTGGACCGCCTGGCGGCGGAAGAGATAGCGGCGCGCGGCGCGACCCCCGCTTTTCTGGGCTACTGCGGCTATCCCGCGGTGCTGTGCTCCTCGATAAACGAGGAAGTCGTGCACGGCATACCCGACAAAAAGCGCCTCCTGCGCGAGGGCGACATCGTCAGCCTCGACATGGGCGCGGTCTGCGGGGGCTATTACGGCGATGCGGCGATGACGGTTCCGGTGGGAAAAATTTCCGCCGAAGCGGCGCGGCTGCTGGAAGTCACGAAGGCCTCGCTCGCGGCGGCAATTGCGGCGGTCAGGCCGGGCGCGTTTCTGGGAGATGTCTCCAGCGCGGTGCAGAGTTGCGCGGAGTCCGCAGGAATGTCTGTGGTAAGGGATTTTGTGGGGCACGGGATAGGGCGGCACCTGCATGAAGAGCCCGCCGTGCCGAATTACGGCGAGAAAGGTTCCGGTCTCAGGCTGGAGCCGGGAATGACCATCGCGATAGAACCGATGGTGAACGCGGGCGGCTGGCAGGTGCGCGTGCTTGACAACGGCTGGACCGTGGTCACAAAAGACGAGAGTTTGTCGGCGCACTTCGAGCATACCGTGGCTGTAACGGACTCGGGCGCCGAGATATTGACAGTATAGGCAAGGGAGGTTCCAAAACCGCAGTCATGCGGTTGCTGTATGAGCGACGGCGACAAGATTGAAGTTGAAGGCGTAATACTCGAATCCATGCCGAACGCGATGTTCCGCGTTCAGATTCCCGGAGGAAAAGTCATCCTGGGGCATATTTCAGGCAAGATGCGGATAAACCACATCAGGATTCTTCCGGGCGACAAGGTGAAGCTGGAGCTTTCGCCCTACGATTTGACGAGAGGCAGGATAATTTACCGCGAGAAGTGAGGAGGCGCGTGCCAGCCGCAGCGGCGGAGGCCCGCAAACCATAATGAAAGTGCGAGCAAGCGTGAAGAAAATCTGTCAGAAGTGCAAGATAATACGGCGCGGCGGCGTGGTGCGCGTTATATGCGCTACCAAAAAACACAAGCAGCGCCAGGGCTAGACCACTAAGGAGCGTTACAGTTTATGGCACGAGTCGCAGGAGTCGATTTACCCAAGAATAAGCGCATAGACATCGCGTTGCGCTATGTTTACGGCATAGGCCCCACATATGCCCGCAAGATTCTGGAAAGCCTCAGCGGCCAGATTGCCCCGGCCACGCGGGTAAAGGATTTGACCGAACAGCAGGTCAGCCTTCTCAACACCATCATCCAGAAGGAATACAAGGTGGAAGGCGAGTTGCGCCGTGAAGTCGCACAGAGCATACACCGCTACCTGGAAATAGGCGCCTATCGCGGGCTGCGCCACCGCCGCAACCTTCCCGCGCGCGGACAGCGCACGCGCACCAATGCGCGCACCCGCCGCGGCAAGAGAAAGACCGTAGGCTCCGGCAAGCCCGGCAAGTCCGCGGCGTCCGCAGGCAAGTAATTTACTAATCAGGAGGACCGGGAAAAATTCCCCGTGGAACTGAAAAATGGCTGAAGAAAATAAAGCGAAACCCGTTGCCGATTCCGCCGCCGAGGCGGCGCAGGGCAAGCCGGCGCCCCAAAAGGGCCCGGTCAAGAAAAAAGGCAGGGCGCCGGTGTTCGGCGTCGTTCATTTGAACTGCTCATTCAACAACACCATAGTTACGGTTACCGACGACAAGGGCAATACCCTTGCCTGGGCCACTTCGGGAGGCTGCGGTTTCCGCGGCACCAAGAAGGGCACGCCGTTCGCGGCGCAGATAACCGTCAGCCGGGCGATAGCCAAAGTCGCCGAGATGGGAATGCGCGAAGCCGCGATACTCGTCTGCGGCCCCGGTCCCGGACGCGAAACCGCGGTGCGCGCGGTGCAGTCTTCCGGCATTCACGTCACCAGCATAAAGGACGTTACGCCGATTCCGCACAACGGCTGCCGCCCGCCCAAGGCGAGAAGAGTTTAACGGAGGTTTTTTTCGATGGCACGCTACACTGGAGCCAGTTGCAAGAAATGCCGCAAGCTTGAGACCAAGCTTTTCCTGAAAGGCACCAAATGCTACACCGCCTGCACGATGGAGCGCCGCGCCTCCAAGCAGCTGCGTCCGCAGCATAAGGGATTTCGGAGCAAGAAGTCGGAGTATTCCTTCCGTCTCGCCGAGAAACAGCGCGCGAGGCTGATGTCGGGCATGACGGAGCAGCCGTTCCGCAACCTGTTCGCCCGCGCCGAAAAAGCCACCGGGCAGACGGGCGAGGCGTTCCTGCGGTTTCTGGAAACCCGTCTTGACAACGTGGTGCGCCGCCTGGGTTTCGCGGTTTCGCTGAAAACCGCGCGCCAGCTGGTGCGGCACGGTCACATCAAGGTCAACGACAGGACGGTCAGCATTCCCTCCTATCAGCTCAAGCCGGGCGACAAAATCGCCGTCATAAGCAAGCTGAGCGGCGTTCCCGTGGTGAAGCAGGGCATAGAGGAGACTGAAAAGCGCTCCATGCGTCCCAGCTTCCTTGAGTACGACGCCTCCAGCAAGACCGGCAGGCTGTTGCGCTGGCCGGACCGGGGTGAAATGTCGTATCCCGTAAAGGAACAAATGATAGTCGAGTTCTACTCGAAATAATTTAACGGAGGTCCGGCTCATGCCTTTGGAAGAACTGGTGCTGCCCGCGAAGGTGCAGCTTGAGGATAAGACGTCCACGGAGTATTACGGCAAGTTCACCGCCGAGCCCTACGAGTCCGGCTACGGCCACACCGTCGGCAACTCGCTGAGGCGCATTCTGTTGTCGAGCCTGGAGGGCGCGGCCGTCACCGCGGTGAGAATAGACGGCGCCGTGCACGAGTACAGCACCCTCTCCGGCGTGAGGGAGGACGTGATAAACATAGTCCTCAACCTCAAGAAGCTGCGCGTGCGCATCCATAACGGCGTCCGCGAGTCCATATATCTTTCCGCGTCGAAATCCGGCGCCGTGACCGCCTCCCAGATAAAAGGCAACGACAACGTGGAGGTCATAAACAAGGACCTCGTCATAGCCCATCTGGAGCCGGGCGGCAGGCTGGAAGCCGAGATAGAGGTTTCGCGCGGGCGCGGCTACATGGCTTCCGACGAAATCGCCAAAGCCAACCGCCCCGCCGGCTTCATGCCGGTGGACGCGCTGTTCTCTCCCGTGGTCAAGGTGCATTACGACGTGGAGCCCGCGCGCGTCGGCCAGAAAACGGACTACGACAGGCTCGTGCTCGAGGTTTCCACCGACGGCTCCATACAGCCCAAGGAGGCGCTGCTGCGCGCCGCGGACCTGCTCAAGAAATCGCTCCACATTTTCACCCCAGAGGGCGACAAGGTCGCCCTCGAAGCCGCCGCGCAGACCGCCGCGGCCTGTGCGCCCGCGGTCAGCACGCTCGAGCCTAAGGTGGAGGAGATGCTCAACCAGCCCGTGGACGTCATAGAGCTTTCGTCCCGCGCGGCCAACTGCCTCAAGGCCGCCAGGATAGCCACGATACGCGAGCTGGTAGTGAGAACCGACGAGGAGCTTAAAGCCATAAAGAATTTCGGCGCCAAATCGCTGGAGGAAATCAAGGAGCGGCTGACCGAGATGGGGCTGGGCCTCGGGATGAAAATCTAAGGCGCCCGCCGGAGACTTGCGATATGATAAAGAATCTTGGACACAGAAAGCTTTCCAAAACCGGCTCGCACCGCAAAGCCATGCTGACCAACATGGCGGTGAGCCTGCTCATGCACGAGCACGTCAACACCACCCTGGCGAAAGCCAAGGAAGTCCGCCGCGTGGTGGAGCGGGTCATCACCGACGCGCGCAAGGGCAGGCACATGGAAGTGCGCAAGGTGGTCCGCAGCAAGACCGCGTTCAAAAAGCTCATGGAAGTGCTCGCGCCGCGTTACGCTGACCGCAACGGCGGCTATACGCGCATACTCCACGTGGGCCGCCGCAAGGGCGACGACGCGGATATGGGCCTTGTAAAACTGGTGGAATAAAAATGCTCGATTACCTGTTCAGCCTTTTCTCAAACGACATGGGGATGGACCTCGGCACGGCGAATTCCCTCATCTATGTGAAGGGCCGCGGCATAGTGCTGCGCGAGCCTTCCGTCGTGGCTATAGACAGGGAAACGCGCAGGGTGCTTTCCGTCGGTACCGAGGCCAAGCAGATGCTGGGCCGCACCCCGGCCAACATCGTGGCGGTGCGCCCGCTGCGCAACGGCGTCATAGCGGATTTCGAAGTGACGCAGGAGATGATTAAGTATTTCATCCGCAAGGTGCACAACCGCCGCAACCTGCTGCACCCGCGCATAGTGATAGGCATCCCATCGGGCATAACCGAGGTGGAGCGCCGCGCGGTGCAGGAAGCCGCCGAGCAGGCGGGCGCGCGCGAGGTTTACCTCATCGAGGAGCCGATGGCCGCGGCCATCGGCGCCGACCTGCCGATTTCGGAGCCGCACGCCAGCATGATAGTTGACATAGGCGGCGGCACCACGGAAGTGGCGGTCATCTCGCTGGGCGGCATGGTGGTCACCAAGTCCATAGACGTCGCCGGCGACGAGATGGACGACTGCATAATGCAGTATTTCCGCCGGAAATACAATTTGATCATCGGTGAAACAACAGCGGAAGAAGTGAAGCTCCAGATAGGCTCGGTGTTTCCCCTCAAGGAAGAGAAGACGATGGAAGTCAAGGGCCGCGACCAGACTCAGGGCCTGCCCAAGACGCTCACCGTCACCAGCGAGGAAATCAGGCAGGCGCTGATGGAGCCGGTGCGGCTCATCATTGACGTCATAAAGAGCGCGCTCGAGGAAACCCCCGCGGAACTGGCGGCGGACCTTGTTGACCGCGGGCTTGTGCTCGCGGGCGGCGGCTCGCTGCTCAGGGGAATGACCGACCTTATCCGGCAGGAAACCGACCTGCCCGTCCACCGCGCCGCAGACCCGCTAAGTTGCGTCGCCATAGGCACGGGCAAGTTCATAGAAGAGCTTGACAACATCCGCAGCCGAAGGCCCGATTTTGCGACTTGGTATCGCGGAAAGACGCGGTAGTCCAGGCGATGCGCCGCAAGTTTGGGGGATAGAGTAAACCTCCTGTCGGCGTTTTGACTGTTGGCATCCGTTTCAGGCGAATCCGGTCGGAACGGCCAGCTTGGCCCCGCGTGGGGCGGCGGGCCGTGCGGTATCGGGTTTCCGGTTATCCGGCGCGAGCCGGGTTTTATCCCGGGGCCTTATGAACAAGGAAAAGCGTCTGGCCAATCTGGCGCTGCTGATTTTCGCAACGCTGTCTCTGCTGTTCCTTGTTTTGCCGACGGGGCCTGTTGTCGGCGGCGCGCGCGCCATCCTCTCATTCGCGACCTATCCCTTCATAAATACCGGCGAAAATATTTCCGAGGCGGCCTACGGCATTCCGGCGGGCGTCGTTTCGCTGCTGAAAACGGAACAGGAAAACCGCCGGCTGCGCGAGGCGGAGAAGGAAGACGCTCTGCTTCGCGCCCAGTTGGAGGCCGCTCTGGCCGAAAACCGCCGTCTGTCGGCGCTGTCGGCGCTGGCGCCCGTGCCGCGCTGGAAAGGCATATGGGCCGGCGTCATCGAGCGCGACCCGGCGCATTGGAATTCCTCCATCACGATAAACCGCGGCTTGCGCGACGGCGTGGCGCCGCATGACCCGGTAATAGGCGTGCAAAACGGCAAGACAGGCCTTGTCGGCAAGATAATAGAGGTTTCGCGCGAAACCTCCAAGGTGCTGCTGATGACGGATGACATGTTTTCCGTGACCTGCTACGTGCAGGGACGCGGCTGGGACGCCCTCGCGGAGGGCCAGGGACGCGAACTGCTGCGCCTCAATTACCTGCCCACCGAAGCCCAGCCGGAAGCCGGCGCCGAGGTGTTCACCTCGCCCGCCAGCGTAGTCTATCCGCCGGGGCTGTCCATAGGCGCCGTGCTGCGCGTGCACCCGCGGGAGAATTTCATGACATTCATTTCAGCCGACCTGGTGCCCACCATAAGGCCGGGCGCGGTGAAAGAGGTTTACGTGCTGAAAAAAGCGGCGGAGGCGCGCACGAAATGACGGCGCTGCGGCTTGTCGTTTTTTATTTGGCCTGCGTTACCGCGCACTGGTGGGTGGGCACGCATCTTTCAATCGCCGGGGCGAGCCCTTCCCTGCTGCTTGCCGCCGCCGTGGCCGTGGCCACGCTCGGCGGGCCGCTGGCCGGGCACTCGTTCGCTTTTTTCTGCGGGCTTTACCTTGACTTCATGTCCGCGGGATTGTTCGGCGGTTACTCGCTGGCTTTCACGGTGTGCGCCTATATAATATGGTTTTTCAAATGGCGAATGGATTTTGCCGGCGCTGCCGCGCAGATGGCGCTTGCGTTTGCGCTCACCGTGCTGGTGGGTCTGGAGTACGGTGTTATCGGGCTGGTTTTCACCGGCAAATTAATTTGGAGGGGATGGGCCTATTCGATTTTGATGCCGTTATTTACAGCGATAGTCACGCCCTTTTTGTTCATAGCGGCGGGAATGCTTTCGCTGGACGGCGGCAAACGGCCCTGATGTAAATGGCACAAATCAAGGTTCCCCGCGAAAGGCTTGAGCAACTGCGGCTGCTGGCATACGTTGTTTGTTCCGTCATCGGCTTCCGGCTGGTGGACATACAACTGCTGCGCCATGACTACTACAGGCGGGCCGCCGAGAAAAACCGTACGCTGATAATCCATCAGAACGCGCCGCGCGGCAGGATTGTGACGCGCGACAATGTGGCCCTCGCCGCCAACGAGCCTTCCTTCAGCCTCATCTATCTACCCGGCAGGTTCAAGGACCCTGAATACCTCAAGCGTTTGGCGAAGGACTTTGCCTCGCGGCTGGGCATGGACGATGACGATTTGCTGGCCGCGCTGCAGCGGTCTTTCGATAACGGCACGCCGGCGCGGCTGGCGGAGAACCTGTCAACCCGTTCGATGTTCGCCTTCTCGGAGCTGAAAACGCTTTACCCCGGCGTGGACCTGGTGGTGGAGACGAAACGCTACTATCCCTTCGGCCATTTCGCCAGCCATCTCATCGGCTACATGGGCCGCATAGACGCCAAAGAATGGCCCGCGCTGCGCAAGGAAGGCGCTTACCGCGTGGAATCCAAGATAGGCCGCAGCGGCATCGAGAAGCGGTTCGAGTCGAAGCTCAAGGGCCGCGACGGCGGGCTTTATCTGGAAGTGGATTACCGCGGCAAGCTGCACCGCGTGCTGCAAAGCGAGCCCTGGATTTCCGGTTCGGACGTGCGCCTGACGCTGGATTTTCAGGCGCAGAAAGCCGCCGAGGAAGGGCTCAAAAATTCGCTGACGCAAAAAGGCGCGGTGGTGGCGATTAATCCGCAAAACGGCGCGCTGCTGGCGCTGGCTTCGTCGCCGGATTTCGACCCCAACATGTTCGTGGTGTACAGCGACACGCGCGCCGCCGCCGCTCCGCTGAAGGTGCTGCCGGAATACAATCTCGCCATACAAGGGCTTTACGCGCCGGGCTCCGTTTTCAAGATAATAACCGCCTCCGCCATACTGGAGTCGGGGCTTATCTCGCCGAAAGACACCTATTTCTGTCCCGGCTACTACAATACCGGCAACCGCGTTTTCAAGTGCTGGGATAAAAAAGGCCACGGCAAGGTGAACTTTCTCAAGGCCATAACCAACTCCTGCGACGTTTATTTTTACAACGCCGGGCTAAAAGTCGGACCCGCGCTTATCGAACAGTATGAACGCGAATTCCGCCTGGGCATGAAAACCGGCGTGCCTATGGTCGGCGAGAAGGAAGGCTACATCTTCGGCCCGTCCAGGCGCGGCAATCTCAAAAGCTACTGGTTTATCGGGGACACGCTCAATCTTTCGATAGGGCAGGGCGAGCTGCTGGTCACGCCAATACAAATGGCGCAGGTAATCGCCGCGGTTGCCAACGGCGGAATTTTCTGGCGGCCCCGGTATGTTGACAGGATAACCGACCCGTACGGGCGCGAAATTTCACGAAGCAATGACGAACTGCTGGGCACCGTCAAACTCAAGCCGGAAAGCTGGCGGCTTTTGCGCGAGGCGCTCAAAAACGTCGTTGATGAAGGCACCGGCGTGCAGTCCAAGATAAAAGGTCTGGAAATTTACGGCAAAACCGGCACGGCGCAAAACCCGCAGGGCGGCGACAACGCCTGGTTCGTGGCTTATGCGCAGGTGCCGGGACGGAAACCGGAAGTGGCGGTGGCTGTGCTGGTGCAGCACGGACAGCATGGCGCTTCCGCCGCAACGCCTATCGCGCGGGATGTCATCGCCGCCGCGCTGCGCTGGGACGTGAAAACCGGCGCGCCCGTAAAACCGGCGGCTGAGAAAAAATCCGCCGTCCCGGAAAAGACTGTTTCAAACACCGCGCCGGAGCCGGAAGCTGCGGCTGTACAAACAACGGGAGACAGCGCACAATGATAATGTTTGATACCTCAGGCAGGGGACTGCGCAAAAGCAAGATGGACTGGGTGTTGCTCGGGGCGGTGGCGGCCATACTGGCCGCCGGCACGCTTGCTATCATGTCCGCCACCGTGGCGCTGCCGGCTTACGGGCATATCATCCGCACGCATTTCCTGGCGCTGCCGCTGGCGGCGTTGTTCTTTCTGTTCGGCTGGAGTCTGAACTACCAGCTTTATCAGGACCAGTGGAAAATTCTCTACGGGGTGATACTGCTGGCGCTCGCCGCGGTGCTTTTTCTCGGCGTTACGGACAGGGGCTCCAAATCGTGGTTCCACCTGCCGTTTTTCTCGGTGCAGCCCTCCGAGTTGTGCCGCGTGGCGCTGATATTGGTCTTCGCAAATTTCCTGGACCGCAACTCCAGCCGCGTGCACGAGCCGGCCATGCTGCTAAAAGGCATGGCGCTGGCGGCGCCGTTTTTCTATCTGCTGATGAAGCAGCCGGATTTTTCCGGCGTCGCGCTGACTTTCCCGGTGATAATCGGGATGCTCTATTGCTCCGGCGCGCGGCTGTTCCACCTTCTGGTGCTGCTGGGATTCGGCTTCATCGCGGGGCTGCTGCCGGTTTTGTGGACGATGCTTTCGCTGCATCCCGACTGGCTGGAAGCCAGCGATATCCTGCAGGCTTTTTACTCGCTGCGTGCGTTCGGGCTGCCTGCGTTAGGCTTTTGCGCGGCGGTGGCGGCGCTGGCGTGGTTTTTTTACTGGCTGTCAAAGCAGTTCCGCGCCTATCTGCCGCCGGTATATTTCCTCGGCGGCGCGCTAGTGGTGATACTGGGATTTGCGACCGCGGTCTGGGCGCAGGGACAGATGAAGGAATACCAGCGCAAGCGTTTCGAGGTGTTTTTGATGCCCGCCGCCGACCCGAAGGGCGCGGGCTACAACCTGCTGCAGGCGCAAATCGGCATGGGCTCCGGCGGATTTCTGGGCAAGGGAGTGTTTTCGGGCACGCAGGCGCGGCTGGGCTTTGTGCCCGAGCGGCATACCGATTTCGTGCTGGCGGTCGTGGGCGAGGAGATGGGATTTTTAGGCACGGCGGGGGTGCTGCTGCTGTATCTGCTTATGCTGATGCGGATACTGGGCGCGGCGGACACCGCGCAGGGGCAGTACGGCTACCTCGTCTGCTGCGGGGTTTTCACCATGTTTCTGGTGTATATGATGATAAATTTCGGAATGCTGGTGGGGCTCATACCGGTTGCGGGCATTCCGCTGCCGCTGGTGTCATACGGCGGCTCCAACGTCGTGGCCTCGCTGTGGGCGCTGGGAATCGTGGAATCCATTTACGCAAGGAGGATGGCGCTGGTGTAGTATGGCGCCTGTTATGCTCGAAACAATCAATGCCGCCGCTTCCGGCGTTGCGTCCGCTGGCTGCGCTGCCAGACTGCGCGTGCGTTTTGCGCGGCGCGGTCCGGCGGCGGCGATGACGCAACTGGAGCAGATTCACGCGCTGCGCTCCATCGCCGCGGCTTCGGGGCTGGAGTGCGCGGCGGGGCGCGGCAAGGCGGCGCGGCCCAAAATGGCTTTCGGGCCGGCGGTGTCGGTGGGGTATGAAAGCGACGCGGAATACGCGGACCTTTATCTCGCCTCTCCCGTTGCCGAAAAGGAAGCTTACGCGAAGCTTTCCGCCGCGTGCGGCGGCGGTTTCTCCGTGCTGGGGCTCAAAAAAATTCCGGTGCATTTTCCGTCGCTGGAATCGCTTGTCAACGCCGCGGAATACCGCGTGGCCGGCGTTTTCGGGCCGGGCGCTCAGTCCGCGCTGGAGTCGTTTCTGGCGCGAAAGGAAATACCGGTGGTGAAAAAAAGGCAGGATGGCCGGACGCAGACCATAGACGTGCGCCCGCTCATCATTGCCATGCGCTTTGAGGGGCCGGACGCGCTGGAGTTGGCGCTGCGTTTCGGTCCCGGGCGCACCGTCAAGCCGGAAAGGGTGTTGTGCGAGTGTTTCGGCGCCGGCGCCGCCGGCGCGGAGGCGTCCGGCTGGAAAATACTGAGGAAACAGCTTTACTGGGAGAGCGCGTCAGGCGCGCTCAGCGTTCCCTGAACTTGAACAAAGAGGTTTACACGAAATGAAAAGACAATCCGGCGGAAGACCCGCCAAGATAGAAATACTGGCCAACACGTCGTTTGAGGAGACGAGAATCGCCATACTCGAAGACGACCGGCTTTCCGAGCTGCTGTGGGAGCGGCGCGGCACGCTCAACATCGTCGGCAATATCTACAAAGCCGTGGTGGAGAACGTGCTGCCCGGCATATCGAGCGCGTTCGTCAACATCGGCTACGAGAAGAACGCCTACCTGTACATCTCCGACGTGCTGGGCGGCGACCGCGAGCCGATAGACCGGCTTCTAAAAAAAGGCCAGGAGATAATGGTGCAGGTGGTTAAAGACGCCATAGGCACCAAGGGCATGAAAGTCACCATGGACGTCACGCTGCCGGGGCGCTACCTGGTGCTGACGCCGTTCCAGAAATTCGTCGGCATCTCCAAAAATATCGAGGAGGGGGACAAGCGCAAGCGCCTGACCGACATAATGGCCCGCCTCGCCGCCTCTCATCTCGCCGACATGGGCTGCATAGTCCGCACCGAGGCCGAGGACGCCGCCGAGGACGAGCTGGAAAAGGAGGTGAAGTACCTCAACCGGCAGTGGGATTCCGTCAGGAAACGCTTCGAGTCGTCGCGCCCGCCCAGCCTGCTGCATAACGACATGGACCTCGTGCTCCAGGTGGCGCGCGACATCCTCTCTGAGGATGTGGACATCTACCTGCTCGACAAGCGCGAGGATTACGAGAAAGTGGTGGAGTTCGTCGGCAAGATTTCCCCCGAAATGAAGGAGCGCGTCCGCCTCTACAACGCCAAGACGCCGGTCTTCACCGCCTTCGGCGTGGAGCAGGAGATAGAGAAAATCCGCAAGATAAAGCTGGAGCTGCCCAACGGCGGCACCATCATCATCCAGGAGGCGGAATCGCTTTGCGCCATAGACGTCAACACCGGCAAATTCACCGGCAGCAAATCGCAGGAGGAGACCGTCACTCAGACCAACATCGAGGCGGCGGCGGAAGTGGCGCACCAGCTGCGCCTGCGCAATATCGGCGGCATCATAGTGATTGACTTCATAGACATGAAAAAAGCCTCCAACCGCCACCGCGTGGTCGAGGCGCTGGCCCGCGCGGTCAAGCGCGACCGCGCCAAGATACGCATACTGCCGATAACGCGGCTGGGCCTCGTGGAGATGACGCGCGAGCGCAAGCGCGAAAGCACGGTTTCTTTGCTTACCGAGGAATGTCCCGAATGCCGCGGCTCGGGGCGCGTGCTTTCGTCGGAGAGCATGCGCATAAAGATGCAACGCGAAATCTGCAACCTCACGCTGGGCAGGCCGGGCGGCAATCTGCGGGTGGTGCTGCATCCGATGCTGGCCGAGGCGTTGAAGCAAAAGCAGGAAGCGATAGAGCGCAATATCCACCGCGCCATGAAAATACAATCCGACCCGCAGCTCACATGGGAAGACTACAGGATAATACTGGAATGACGCCAGCCGGACTGTTCCGCTCCGCCGCGTTGCTGCTGGCGTGCGCGCTGTCCGCCGCGCCGGCGCGCGCGCGTTCCGCCGCCGCGCCGGAATACGACCAACTGCAGGTCGTCGTGGACGGCGGCTACAAGGGCGCGGT
Organism: Elusimicrobiales bacterium; assembly: GCA_028688475.1. Lineage (GTDB taxonomy): Bacteria > Elusimicrobiota > Elusimicrobia > Elusimicrobiales > Elusimicrobiaceae > JAQTYB01. Next base: position 13,563 of record JAQTYB010000013.1, on the reverse strand, counting down.
GCAAATCTTGCGCGCCAGGGACAGGGTGTATCTCGACGCGCTCGAAACCGCCAGGCTGCTGGGCGGCTCGGCCTCGTTTTCGGGCGGCAGGCTGGAGGTCCGGTTCAAGGGCTTCAAAGCCTGCATGCGCGGCTCCGCGCGCGAGGCGCGCTACGGTTCCAAACTCGTCGCGCTGCCGGCGGCGCTGCAGCCGCGCGGCGGCAGGCCGTTCGCGCCGGCGGAGTTTTTCACCGCCGACGAGTTCGGCGCCGGGATAGACCGCTCCGTCTCGTACAACGAAACCGCGAACTCGCTGGATGTGGACCGCCGCTACCAAGTGGGGGAAATGGATTATTACTCCTACGGCGCCAAGACGACGGTCTCCTTCGAGCTGCGCGGCGTCAACGAGTACACCACGGTGCAGAGCTCGCCGACGAGGATAGACCTCATCATCCCCAACGCCGCCGCGCAGACCTACGAGACCGTGGGTCTCAACGACGGCGTGATAGACTCGGTTTCGGTGAGCAGGGAGGGCGCGGGCGTCAAGATAGCGCTCAACCTCTCGGACGCCGACGTGCAGTGGAACACCTCGCGCGACGGCGGCGGCGTCCTTACCGTCGAAGTGAGCAAGGTTATCAAGGCCAGGCAGAATCCTCCGGTTGCCGCCGGGCGGGAGACTTCCGCGCAACTGGCGCCCCCGCCGGTCCGCCGGACCAGGGAGGCGGAGCTTGAATCCGCCGCCACCATACAGCAGCACCTGAACATCCCCGACACCATAGTCAGGGCGACGGGCCGCAAAAAAATAATAGTCATAGACGCCGGGCACGGCGGCAAGGACCCCGGCTGCAACAGCCGCAAGGGGCTCAAGGAAAAAAACATCAACCTCGCCATAGCCAAAGAGCTGGCCTCGCTTTTCAGGGACGACGAGCGTTTCCAGGTGGTGATGACGCGCGACAGCGACTGTTTCATCCCGCTTGACGAGCGCAGCGCCGCCGCCAACCGCCTCAACGCGGACATGTTCATCTCCATACACGCCAACGCCAACCGGCGCAGGGCGGAAACGGGGTTCGAGGTCTATTTCATGTCCGAAAACGCCAAGGACCCGTGGGCCAAGGAAGTGGCCGCGTTTGAAAACTCGGTGCGCGGCCTTGAAGAGGACAATGCCGTCCCGCCCGAGGGGCTGCTGCTGCATTCCCTCGCGCGCAACGAGTACATGAACGAAAGCGCCATACTCGCCGGCTTCATAGCCGAGAAACTCGACAGACGCGTTTCCATAAAAAACCGCGGCGTCAATCAGGCGCCGTTCTACGTGCTGCGCGGCACCTACGCCCCCGCCGTGCTCATCGAAACCGGTTTTATGACCAACCCCAAAGAGGCGTCTGCGCTCAACAAGGAATCCGTCCGCAGGAAAATCGCGCAGGGCGTGTTCGAGGGCGTGCTGTCCTATGCCAAATCAAAGAACTGGTTCAAAGCCGGGGAATGATTCCGCCGCCGGACGCGGAGCCAGGTGCATCCTGATCCTCGTGTTCCTGGCGGCCGGTGCGTGGTTGGGGATGCGCTGGTTCGAGGACCTTAACCTCTATCATCCTGACCGCGCCATGCGGGCTGTTCCGGCGCCGTGGCGCGAGGTTTTCATCAAATCGCAGGACGGGGTGAAGCTCCAGCTTTGGCTTGCGCAGCCTCGCAAGCCGGACGCGCCGCTTGTTATTTTCCTGCACGGCAACGGCGGCAATATCGGCGACCGCGCGGCGAAAGGGCAGCTGCTCAATTCGCTCGGCTGCGGAGTTTTGCTGGTGAGTTACCGGGGTTACGGCCATAGCGGCGGGAAACCCTCCGAGCGCGGGCTTTATCTGGACGCGCAGTCCGCGTTCGACTGGGCGCTGCGCGAGCTCAAACCCGCCGGAACAGTTGTTTACGGCGAGTCGCTCGGCACCGCAGTGGCGGCAGAGCTTGCCGCAAGGCGCAAACCCGGCGCGCTGATACTGGAAAGCCCGTTCACCTCCGCTTTGGAAATGGGCCGCATATTTTTCCCCTGGCTGCCGTTGAAGCTTATGCTCAGCCAGAAGTACGACACATTAAGTAAAATATCCAGTGTGCATTGCCCGCTGCTGGTGCTGCACAGCCGCCAGGACGAACTGGTGCCTTTCGGGATGGGCCGGCGCGTGTATGACGCCGCCAACGCTCCGAAAACTTTCGCCGAGCTGGCCGGCGGGCATAACGACGGCTGGTCCGTGTCTAACGCCGTTTATGTCAAGGCGCTTGCGGCGTTTTTGAAGGAGAATGAGTGAGGTGCGGTTTATGAAAAAATTAATTTTCAGTTTCGTCGCGCTTGCGTTGTTCCCGCCGTTTTGCGCGGCCCAGCAGGGCAAAAACCGCTCCGCCGCGCCGGCGGCTAAAACCGCCGCCGATTCGGGCGGCATAGTCGTCGTAAGCGACAACAACGGCGTCTCGGACAGCACCGCTGCGGCGGCGGGCAGGGCTCCGGCCAAAGCCGCCGCGCCGGAAACCGGAAACGGCGAACCCTGGCAAGACGGCGTGGGCGTGATACCGGATGCCGTTTCCGACGAGCCGGATGTGTCCGGCGGCGGGGATGGCGCGGGCATGGAAGAAGCCGACGGTGGTTCTGACGAGTCCGTTCAGGGCGAGCGGCAGTTCCCTCCGTTTATCACGCTTGACCAAGCGGTGCCCTCCGCTTTCGGCGCGTTAAAAGGAGTCGCTCCTTCCGGCGCGGGCGCGGCTTTGCTGTTTTTCGAGGACGGCGCGGGAACAGTCCGTGTGCTGCAAATCAAAGGAATAGGAACCGCCAAAGTTTCGCTTGAACCGGGCGTGGAGATACAGCGTTCCGGCCAATAACATTAGACTTGTCCCCAAATAATTTTATGGGCAAAAATCACGGCTTTTGGCTTGCAGCTTCGCAGTCTTCGGCTTACACACCCCGTCGGAGTGTGCTCGCCTCAGCCTGCTGCGCTGCAAACCAAAATCCTGTCTTTTTGCCTCATAACCTTATTCGGGGACAAGTCTATTTATTCAGGAGTGCCCGCTATGCAGACCGCCAAAAGCGACCACGTTAGATTCAGCGATATAGACTCCGCCCAGCAAAAACGCTGGGAGGAGGCGCGGCTTTTTTGCACGCCGCATCTGCCGCGCGACGGAAAAAAATTCTACGCGCTGGACATGTTCCCGTATCCTTCCGGCGACGGGCTGCATGTGGGACATCCCGAAGGCTACACCGCCTCGGACATTCTCGCCAGAAAACGGCTGATGGAAGGCTATTGCGTGCTGCACCCGATGGGCTGGGACGCGTTCGGTCTTCCGGCGGAAAACTACGCCATAGAAACCGGCATACATCCCGAAATCACCACGAAGCGCAATATCGCCAATTTCAAGCGGCAGATAAAATCGCTGGGCCTCGCCTACGACTGGGAACGCGAAATCAGCACCGCCGTCCCTTCTTATTACAGATGGACGCAGTGGATTTTCCTGCAACTTTTCAAAAAAGGCCTTGCCTATGAAGGCACCATCGCAATCAACTGGTGTCCGTCGTGCAAGACCGGGCTGGCCAACGAAGAAGTTTTCGGCGGCAAGTGCGAGCGCTGCGGCTCGGCCATAGAGCGCAAGAACATGCGCCAGTGGCTGCTTAAAATAACCGCCTACGCCGACCGGCTGCTTGCCGACCTTGACGGGCTCGACTGGCCGGAATCAACGCTCGCCATGCAGCGCAACTGGATAGGCCGCAGCGAGGGGGCGGAGATAGATTTTGCGCTGGACGGCATCGCCGAAAAGCTGCGGGTTTTCACCACCCGCCCTGACACTATTTACGGCGCGACCTACATGGTCATCGCGCCGGAACATCCGCTGGCGGACAAACTTATAACGCCGGAACACCGCGCCGAGGCGAAGACTTACATCGAAAAATCCGCCGCGGAGACCGAGTTCGAGCGCACCGACGCCGCGCATGAAAAAACCGGCGTGTTCACCGGCTCCTATGCAATCAACCCGCTCAACAGCGCCAAAATCCCCGTCTGGATTGCGGATTATGTTCTTGCGGGATACGGCACCGGCGCCATCATGGCCGTGCCCGCGCACGACGAGCGCGACTGCGCCTTCGCCAAAAAATTCAGTCTTCCGGTAATCGAGGTGGTCAAAGCGCCGGCGGACTGGAAAAGCGAAGTCTGTTTCGCCGGCGACGGCACGGCAGTCAACTCGCCCGCGATAAACGGCCTGCCCACGCCGCAAGCCCGCGCCGCGATAATCAAGTTTCTGGAAGACAAAAAAATCGGCTGCGCCACGGTTACCTACCGACTGCGCGACTGGGTTTTCTGCCGCCAGCGATACTGGGGCGAGCCGATTCCGATAATCCATTGCGAAAAATGCGGCGCGGTGCCCGTGCCGGAAAGCGAACTGCCGGTCAAGCTGCCGCCGCTGGAAAAATTCGCGCCCAGCGGCACCGGCGAATCGCCGCTTGCAACGCTGACGGGCTGGGTCAAGACAACCTGTCCCAAATGCGGCGGCGCCGCCAGGCGCGAGACCAACACCATGCCGCAGTGGGCGGGTTCCTGCTGGTATTATCTGCGCTATCTTGACCCTAAAAACGACAAGGAGTTTTGCTCCCCCGAACTGCAAAAAGCGTGGCTGCCGGTGGATTGCTATGTCGGCGGCTCGGAGCACGCGGTGCTGCATCTTTTGTACGCGCGGTTCTGGCATAAGGTGCTTTTCGACCTCGGCCATGTTTCCACGAAAGAGCCGTTCGTGAAACTGCGCCATCAGGGAATGATACTTTCGTTCTCTTACCGCGACGCGCGCGGCGTTTATCACCCGTATTCCGAGATAGATTTCTCGCAGGAAGGCGCGCCCCGGCTCAAAAGGACCGGAGAGCCGCTGGTTTCGATGATAGAGAAGATGTCCAAGTCCAAAAAGAGCGTCATCAATCCCGACGAGATTGTGAGCGAGTACGGCGCGGACACCTTCCGCATGTATGAAATGTTCATGGGTCCGTTCGAGGCGCAAAAACCGTGGGATATGAAAGGCATAGAAGGCGTGTCCCGGTTTCTAAAGCGCATCTGGTTCTGGACGAACGGACTCATCGAGAACAATGCGATAAGCGCGCAAGCGGAAAATCCCAGACCGCTTGAGATTCTGCGCCATAAAACGATAGCCAAAGTTTCCGCCGACATTGACGCGATGCATTTCAACACCGTGGTCTCGGCGCTGATGATTTATTTCAACGAACTGCACCCGCTTGAGAAGGTCAACGAGGTTCACGTCGAGACGCTGCTCAAGCTGCTGCATCCGCTCGCGCCGCATATAACAGAGGAATTGTGGCGGCTGCGGGGCGGGCAGGGTTTTATCGTCCGGTCCGGCTGGCCGCAGTTCGACAAATCGCTGCTTTCCGAAGAGGAAGTGGAAATCGGCGTGCAGGTGAACGGCAAGCTGCGCGGCAAACTGAAGATTCCGGCGAGCCTCGATGCCGCCGCCGTCGAAAAAATGGCGCGCGCCGCCGCGTTCGTCCTCAAAGCCGCCGAAGGCAAACAAATCGCGAAAGTGATTGTGGTGCCGGGCCGCATAGTGAGCGTGGTCGTAAAATGAGTTCAGGGGGAGAGATGAAACTGAAAATTGCATTGCTTGTAGCGGCAATCGCCGCCTTTATGACGGCCTGCGCAAACTCGCCGGATATGATTTACCGCCCGTATCCGCAGATTCTGCCGCAGCATGTGCATAAGCTGGCGGTCAGGCCGTTCGTGAACAAAACCCAGCAGTTCGGGCTGGAGGACAAGTTCAATCTGCAAGTGGTTCAGCAGTTCCAGCTTGACGGCACTTACCCCGTGGTTTCGGAAAACGAGGCCGACGGCGTTGTCACCGGCGAAATCTGGCGCTATATCCTTACCCCCATACAGTATGACGCCGCGCAGGTGCCCACCGCCTACAAGCTGCTTATACTTTTCCATGTGCGTTTTCTTGACAAGAAAACCAATTCCATCCTCTGGGACGAGCCGGCCATGCAGGGCGTGCAGATTTACTCAGACCCGTCGCTTCCCGGCGGCTCGACCGAGCTGCAGGCGCAGCAGTCTATATGGGAGCGCGTCTCTCAGGATGTCGTGATGCGCACGGTGTCGGGTTTCGGCGCGGCATCAAGCGCATCCTCCAGGTCAATCCCCGGCGGACCGCAGTCCTCCACGCCGACGGCGGCGGTCCAGATTTCCACGGCGGCTTACTAAATGGCTTATCCCGCCAGGAAAAGCCGGACGGACAGCCGCGGGTTTTACGAAGCGCTTTCTCGCGGCGAGCTTGCGCCCGTCTACTGGCTTTCCGGCGAAAACGCGCACGAGCGCGGCGAGGCTCTCAAAAAAATAACCGAAGCCGTAAACCCCGGCGATTTCAACCGGGACGTTTTCTACGGCGACCGCGACGGCGCCAGCGCCATAGTGCAGGCGGCCTGCGCCGCGCCGGTTTTCGCCGAGCGCAGGCTGGTGGTGGTGCGCCGCGCCGACGCGCTCAATTCCGACGGGTGCGAGGCGCTGGCGGAGTATCTGCAAAATCCCGCCGACACCACCTGCCTCGTGCTGATTGCGGAAGGCGTGTCCGAATCCGTCATGCGCAAAGGCCGCGCGGGACTGCTGGCGCTTTCCAAAGCCGCGTCCGCCGCCGGAACGGCCTGCGAGTTTTCTTTCCCCACCGAGCAGTCCGCCCATATGTGGATTGCGGATTTCGCCATGAAACAGGGATTGTCCGTTCCTTTCGACGCGGCGCGCGCCATGACGGAATGCGCCGGCACCGATTTGCAGGTGCTGGAAAACGAGATTTTGAAATTGGCGGCCTGGAAGTCCGGCTCGAAATCGCGCGAGGTTACCGCCGCCGAAGTGTTGGACTCGATGGGGTTCGAGCGCGATTTGAATCCCTTCGCCCTCTCCGACGCGCTGTCGTCGAGAAACGGGCCTATGGCGGTGCGCATAGTCGGCAAATTGCTGGCTGAAGGCGGGGAGCCGGCGGCGCTGCTGGCGATGGTGTCCAAATACGCCGGACGGCTGATAAAAGCGCGGCGCATGATTAACGCCGGCATGGCGCAAAGCCAGATTGCCGCGGAGATGGGGGTAAGCCCCTTCTATGTCAGACGCCTCGAAAACGAAAGCCGCCTGTATCCCGACGAGCGCGCGCTGCTGAACGCGCTGCGCAAAATCCTCGAAGCCGACGCCGCCATAAAAACCTCCTCCGGCGACGCCGCCATCCACCTCAAATCCGCCGTGCTGGCGCTCACGGGAACCGGCACCAGGCTCTGATGCTGAAAGCAAATAATTTTATGGGCAAAAATCACGGTTTTTGGCTTGCAGTTTCGCGGGCTTCGGCTTACTGCCTCTGGCGTGCCGCGAGCCTCCGGCGTCTCGCGGCCACACCCCGCCGGAGTGTGCTCGCCTCAGCCCGCTTCGCTGCAAGCCAAAATCCTGTCTTTTTGCCTCATAACCTTATTCGGGGACAAGTCTATTTCACAATCAGGGATAAATCTCCGTCAACCGCGGACGGCGTTTTGAGGGCGGCTAGCCCGGAAATCGCAGTTGGATTGCGGAATTCGACGTAAAATAGCTTCATGGCTCCGACTCAAAAAAAACTGCTCACAGGCAACGAGCCTGCTCGCATTTTTTTGAGCCGAATCCATTTCGCTCTTTTACGTCTCGGTTCTCGCAACCAACTGCGATTTCCGGGCTAGTTTTTCCTGAATTTCGGCCAGTTTCCAGCGCTCGCCGCGGCCTTTGTCGGCGCGGAGCTTGAATTCGCACTCGCCGTCGGCCAGCGTTTTTGCGCTTACGACTACGCGGTAGGGCATTCCCATCAGGTCGGCGTCCTTGAATTTCACGCCGGGGCGTTCGTTGCGGTCGTCCCAGAGCGCTTCCATGCCGGCGGCTTGTATCTGGCGGTATATTTTCGACGCGGCGTCATGCACGGTTGAATCCTCGCCTTCTATGGATATCAGGCTGAACTCGAACGGCGCGATGGGCGCGGGCCAGAGAATGCCGTTGGCGTCGTTGTTCTGTTCTATGACCGCCGCCACTATGCGCGATACTCCTATTCCGTAGCAGCCCATAATCATCGTTTGCGCTTTCTGCTCTTCGTCGAGGAATTCGGCCTTCATCGCGGCGGAATATTTGGTGCCGAGCTTGAAAGTATGCCCCACCTCTATGCCGCGCGAGAATTCGAGCGGTTTTTTGCAGACCGGGCAATTGTCGCCTTTCGCGGCGGCGCGCAAATCGGCGAAAGCGTTCGGCGCGTAGTCGCGCCCGATGTTGACGTTTATCAGGTGGGCATCCGTCTTGTTCGCGCCGGTCACGCCGTTGATGATTCCGGCGACGGCGTGGTCTGCCACCACGGTCTTAAGCGGTTTCGCGCCGGGTTTTGACTGGAATTTTTCGCGCAGCCCGACGGGGCCCGCGAAGCCGACGTTGCAGCTGGCTATTGCGGTGTAAACCTCCTCGGAGGCTTTTTCGAGATTTGCGCAGCCGAGCGCGCGGCGCAGCTTGTTTTCGTTGAGCTGATGGTCGCCGCGCATGAGGGCCAGCACCGGTTCGCCGTCCGCCGTGTAAAACAGCGTTTTGATGAAGCGATTTTCCGGCAGATTGAGCGATTTGGCCACGTCTTCCACGGTGTAAATGCCGGGGGTGGGAATTTCTTTCAACGGTTCGAATTGCGACTGGTCCGCCGGAGGAAACTCGTCTTTGGCGACTTCGGCCTTTTCCACGTTGGCGGAGTAGCCGCAGACGCAGGAGGCGATTTCGTTTTCGCCGGTCTCCGCCAGCACCATGAATTCGTGCGAGAAGTTGCCGCCGATGGGGCCCGCCTCCGCTTCGACGACGGCGTATTTGAAGCCGCAGCGCCGGCAGATATTGTCATACGCGCCGTAGAGTTTTTTGTACCAGAGGTTTGCGTCCGCCTCGGTGGCGTGGAACGAGTAGGCGTCCTTCATGTAAAACTCGCGCGCGCGCATTACGCCGAATCGCGGCCTGATTTCGTCGCGGAATTTGAGGCCGAACTGGTAAAGCAGCAGCGGCAATTGCCGGTAGCTGCGCACGTCCCGGCGCACCATATTGGTGATGACTTCCTCGGCGGTGGGGGCGAAGCAGTATTCCGCGTCCTTGCGGTCGGTTATGCGCAGCAGTTCCTTTCCGTAAACTCCCCAGCGCCCGGTTTCGCACCAGAGTTCCTTGGGCTGTATGACCGGCAGCCAGACTTCCTGCCCGCCGACGCGGTTCATCTCCTCGCGGACAATCTGCTCCACTTTTTTGAGCACGCGAAACCCCAGCGGCAGCCATTCATAAGTGCCGCTGCCGAGCTTGCGGATTAGACCGGCCCGCAGCATCAGTTTCGCGGAAACGGCGTCGGCGTCCTGCGGCGCCTCGCGCAGAGTGGGAACGAAATATTGGCTGAGTTTCATGATTATCTTCCTTTTTCAATGCGCGCGATTATCGCGCCGACCCATTTATTCTGTGGGATTTTATGCAAAATTTTGCCCTTTTCTATCCAGACGCCTTCGCCCTGTCCGCCCGCGATGCCGAAGTCCGCCTCGCGCGCTTCGCCGGGGCCGTTGACGGCGCAGCCCATGACGGCGATTTTAAGTCCCTCCGCTTTTTTGAGCAGGCGGCGGTCGGAATAAATCAGCTTTTCAAGGTCGCGCACCGTGCCATGAACGTCCACGCAACAGCGCCCGCAGGTCGGGCAGGAGATGATGTCGGGCCCGTAGGCGCGCAGGCCGAGCGCTTTTAATATCTCGAACGCGCAGCGCACCTGCAACTCCGGCGGCTCGGTGAGCGACACGCGCACCGTATCGCCTATCCCCGCGCGCAGCAAAGCGCCTAACGCGATTGAAGACTTCACCACGCCCGGCACCAGCGAACCCGCCTCGGTAACGCCGATATGCAGCGGGATATTTGTTCTGGAGGCGAACAGCCGGTTTGCCAGAACGGTGCGTTCCGCGTCGTCGGCTTTGAGCGAAACCACTATGTTCTTAAATCCGAATTCCTCCAAAGCGGCAACTTCCTTCAAGGCCTCAGAGACCATGCACTCCGTCCAGCGCGTAAACGTCCAGCCCGGCTTGCCTTCAATCTTTTTGAGCGCGGCAAGCGAACCGGAATTCACGCCGATTCTTATAGGGATGCCGTTGGCGGCGCAGGCTTTGGCCACTTCGCGCACTTTAGCCTTGCCGCCGATATTGCCGGGATTGATGCGGATTTTATCCGCGCCCTGACGCACGGCTTCCAACGCGAGGCGGTGGTCGAAATGAATGTCGGCCACCAGCGCCATCGTGGTGGCGTTTTTTATTTTGCGGAGGTTGAGCGCGGCTTCCATGTCCGGCACCGCGACGCGGACTATCTCGCAGCCAGCCGCCTCAAGCCTGTTTGCCTGCGCAATGGTGGCTTTCAAATCGCGCGTGTCGGTATTGCACATCGCCTGCACGGAAATCGGCGCGCCGCCGCCTATGGCGACGCCGCCCGCCCGCACGCGGCGCGTTGGACGACGGATGGGAAAGCTCATTTTTTAGGAACGTCCGCCGCTGCGGCTTTGGCCTTCGCGCCCGCGGCGATGCGCAGGATATCGCTGTAAGTGGCGAATACGATGACGCAGACCAGAAACGCCAATCCGATTGAATTGGCCACCTGAAAAACTTTTTCGGTCAGCTTGCGGCGGCTTATGCCTTCCCACAGGAAAAGCAGCGACTGCCCGCCGTCAAGCACCGGCACGGGAAGCAGGTTGAAAAAACCCACCGCCACCGAGATGAGCGCGACCAGAAACAGGAAATTGGCGAACCCGGTATGCGCCGCCTTGCTTACCATGTGCACTATGCCCACGGGACCCGCGAGGTCAGGGCGTTCGCGCTGGTGGATTTTGGAGGCCAGCGTGACCACGGTGAACTCGGTCCAGTAATAGCACTGGTACGCGCCGAGACCGACGGATTTGAACACACCGATATTTTTGTACACCACGCCCTGCAGTATGCCGATGAGGCCGAATTTGCCCGTGCTGTCGGTGCGGGGGACGAGGGTGGCGTCGGCGGTTTTGCAGTCGCGCTCGTAACTTAGCTTGATGGGGATGGCGGGCTTGGAATGGATAGTCTGCGCCATCTGCGTCCAGGTGGCGATTTTTTCGCCGTCCACCGCCGTAATCCTGTCGCCTTCCTTTAATCCTGCGAGGCTGGCGGGGTAGTTTTCCGTAAGCTCGCCGATAACAGGGTCTGCGGACGGAACCGGCGTGCCGCCGAAATATATGACGCCGGTAAACAGCGCGAACGCCAGCACATAATTCATCGCCGGCCCTGCGAGGTGCACGGCTATGCGCGCATACCAGGGTTTCGAGAAATATTCGTCCGGCGCGCCCTTGGCCTCGTCGAGCGCCTCCCCTGCGGGCTTGACGTAGCCGCCCAGCAGTATCCAGCGGACCACGTATTTGGTGCCGTTTACGGTGCGGCTCCAAACTTCCGGCCCGAAGCCGAAAGCGAATGTTTCCACGCGGATTTTGAGCAGCCGGCAAAGCAGGAAATGGCCGTACTCGTGTATGATAATCACCAGTCCGAAGGTCAAAGCCACGGCGACAATCGAGGTCGCCCAGTAAAATATGAAATTCAGCATTTTATTTTCCTCGGCGCCGTTTTGCGCCTGAAACCGCCCGTGCGCGCCAGTTCGCGCGCCTTGTTGCGCGCCCATTCGTCCACCTCTACCGCGTCCGAGATGGAAATGCTCCGCCCGGAACCGTTGTACGCGGACAACGTTTTCCTGACGAGGGAGGGTATATCGTTAAATCCTATTAAACCCGACAGGAACAGTTCAACAGCAATTTCATCCGCCGCGCTGAGCACGGCGGGCCAGCCGCCGCCGCGCCGCGCGCTTTCCAGTGCGAGCGACAGGCACTCGAACCGGCGCAGGTCCGGTTCGTAAAACTCCAGCTTGCGGATGCTGAAAAGGTCCAGCGGCCGCACCGGCGAGGGTTTTCTGTCCGGGTATGTTATCGCGTATTGAATCGGCAGCCGCATGTCCGGCCGGGACATCTGCGCCAGCACCGAACCGTCCTTGTATTCCACGGCGGAGTGGATTACGGACTGCGGATGAATGACTATATGTATTTTTTCCAGCGGCAGCAAAAACAGCGCCGCTATCTCGATAGCCTCGAAGCCTTTGTTCATCAGCGTCGCGGAATCCACGCTGATTTTGGGGCCCATGTTCCAGCGCGGATGCGAGACCGCCTGGCGCGGCGTCACGCCGGACAGCGAACCTCTGCGCTTGAAAAACGGGCCGCCGGAGGCGGTCAGAAAAACGCGGGCGATATCGCCGGCGGCGGCGCCGCCCTCGCACTCAAGGCACTGGAAAATGGCGGAAGGCTCCGAATCCACCGGCACTATCCGCGCGTTCCAGCGGGCGCATTCCTTCATCAGCGTTTCGCCCGCCATCACCATCGGCTCTTTGTTTGCCAGCGCGATGGTTTTGCCGGCCTTTATAGCCGATACAAGCGGCGCAAAGCCTATGCCGCCCACAAGCCCGTCCACAATCAAATCCGCCTGCGGGTGCGCCGAAATTTCCATGAGGCTTTCCACGCCCGGCGGCAGCAGTTTCACGCCACTCGGCAGATTGCCTTCAAGTTTTTGCGCGGCGGCGGGGTCGAAAACGGTGACGTATTTGGGACGGTGGCGGCGGGCCTGTTCCAGTATTTTTTTCCAGTTGGAACGCGCCGACAGCGCGAAAACGCGGTAAGCTCCGTCCAGATTTTCGATTACGTCCAGCGCGGACAGGCCGATGGAGCCCGTCGAGCCCAGGACGGTTATATTCTTCGTCATTTCAGGGACATGCCCACAAACAGCGCGGTGTAGTAATAAACCGGAGCCAGCAGCAGATAGGAATCGAACCGGTCCAGCACGCCGCCGTGGCCCGGCAGCAGCGAAGACGAATCCTTCACGCCGACGCTGCGCTTTATGATGGACTCCGCCAAATCGGAAAGCTGTCCCACTGTTCCGGCGAGCGCGCCGAGCGCCAGCGCCAGCGGAACGCTCATCATATCCGGCATGAGCAGGCCGCGTATCACAAGCGACAAGACAATCGCGCACACGAATCCCGCCAGCGCGCCTTCCCAGGTTTTTTTCGGGCTGATTTCCTCGGCGAGCTTGTGCCGCCCCCACGTTTTGCCGGCGAAATAGGCCGCGGTGTCCGCGCACCAGACGGTGATGAAAAGCATATAGGTCAGGTATTCGCCGTTGGGGCGGATATCGCGGATGTTCACCAGATGCGCCAGCGACCACGGTATGAAAAACACGCCGAAAAAGGTGAACGCCAGCCGCTCAAGCGAGCGCCCCGGCGAAAAGACCTCCCACAGCACCACGCCGAGGATGACGGCGTTTATGGCCAGCGGCAGCAAGTGGTCCGCCTGCGGCTGGTTGAGCGGGATGCGCTCCAGCACCGCTATGAGCGCCATGAACAATCCGAAAACCACCAGCGGAATCCGCTGAACTTTGCGTCCGCCGGTCCAGAGGATGAGCCCGTATTCGTAAAGCGCCAGCGCGATGACCAGCGCGATGAAGGCCAGATACGGCGCGCCGCCCAGATGTATGGCGGCCAGCAC
>JAQTYB010000099.1 GCA_028688475.1 Elusimicrobiales bacterium | reverse complement strand
GCTTCCTGCCCTGAAAAATCCTCAAAACTTTCAGGAACGAAACGCGCGGAAAGCGGGATGTCGCGCCCCGCGCCGTCCGGCTGTCCGCCGGATTGCGCGCCGTTAGCGAAAAGTCCGCCCTGATTTGTCATTTAGAGGAAGGGGCGTGCCCCAGCGCGGCTTCGAGCCTGGAAATCATCTCGTCCACGCTTTTGGTTCCGACCTGCCGGTCCGAGTCATGCGTCTGCTGGCGGACATAGAGTTCCGCCGCGAAACTCATGGCGGTGAGCAGGGAAAGCTTGAGCGTGTCCACCACGCCGGTTTCGGATTCTATTTCCTTGAGGCGGGACTCCACCTGCTTGGCGACTATGGAGGTTTCCAATTCGTTGAGGTCTTTGATGGAAATATTGTCGAGGATTATCCGGTTGATTGTTACGCCGACTTTGTCCGTCGCCATAAGAAACCTCCGTCAGCGATTGACGCGCTCCAGCGCGCGTTCCACTTTAACGGAAACCTTTTTGAGCTTGGTTTTCATGCCGTCACGCCACTCGCGCAGGTCGCGCAACTCGACGGCGAAATGCTGCATCCGCTCCAGTTCGCGGGAGAGGCCTTTTGTCTGCAATTGCAAAGCGTGGTTTTCCGACTCCAGCTTGCGAACCTTGTGGCAGGCCTCGAAAACAAGCTTCTCAAGGGTTTTGAGGCGATTTTGCATTTAGCTGCGGAGCGCGGCTCCGAATTCCGTGGTAAGTTTCGCCAGCACGGATTTGAAAGCGGCATCAATCTCGGCGTCGGTAAGGGTGCGGTCCTTAGGCATGAACACCAGCCGGAAAGTTACGCTTTTTTTGCCTTCACCCATATTTTTGCCTTCGTAAAGGTCTACCATCTCGACGGCGGAGATAAACTCTCCGCCGGAGGAGCGCGCGGCGCGCATTAGCTTGCCCGCTTCGGTTTGCGAAGGAACGACAACCGAAATATCGCGCCATGACGACGGGAATTGCGGCACGGGCTTCACCGAAAACAGCGTGGATTTCAACTGTTTGGCGACGGGTTCCGTCAAAATCTCAAACACCAGCAACTCGTTATTGCGCAACCCGGCGGACTGCGCCACCGAAGGATGCAACGCGCCGATATAGCCCGCCTGTCTTTTTCCGACTAGAACCGCCAGTGAAAGTTTGGGATGCAAAAACGCGGGCGGATTCTTCAAGGGTTCCAGCCGCACACCGTCAAGACCGGCGAATAATCGCGCGGCGATTCCCTTTAGGTGGTAGAAATCAAGTTTTTTTGTTTCGCCCGCGCGCCAGAAAATATCGGCGGGCCAGTTGCCCGACATCAGGCCGGAAAACGCGGATTCCTCCACGACCTTGCCGCTTTCGGAACGGTAAATTTTTCCGGCTTCATACAGGCACGCGGATTGCGCGCCGCGGTTTTCGTTATAGACCAGCGATTTCACCAGTCCGCAAAGCAGGGTGGGGCGCAAAAAACGCCAGTCGGCGGAAAGCGGGTTGGCAAGCTCTACGGAGGTCTCGGACGGGAAACCGTAAAGGGCGAGTTCTTTTTCCGACATGAAATCGTAACCAAGAGTTTCGTAAAACCCGAGTGCGGACAACTCGTCGCGCCATTTTTCGCAGAGTTCCTCTACGGGCAGCGTTTCCGCCGCGCCGAGCGTTACGGGGCGCGGCTCGTCGCCGATGGTGGCGAAACCGCAGATGCGCGCGGCTTCTTCCGCCACGTCCCATTTAGTTTCGATATCGCGGCGGTAAGAGGGCGGCGTTATTTTCCACACCGCGCCGGAAGAATCCAGCGACGGGGACAGACGTTTTAACGCGGTTGACAGTTCGGCTGGCGCGATTGCGGTGCCGAGTATGGAATTGATTTTTTCCGGCGTAAATTCGATGGCGGAGGGTTTGCGCGGAGACGGGTAGATATCAACCGGCTCCGTGATTTGCGCGCCGTTGCAGGCGGACACTATAAGCTCCGCCGCGCGGGCGGAGGCGTAAGCGGCGAATTCGATATCCGCGCCGCCTTCGAAACGCTGCGCCGCCTCGGTGCGCTCGCCGAAACGGCGGGCGGCTTTGTGTATGGACGGCGGGTCGAACCACGCGGCTTCGAGGAAAATATCGGTTGTGGCGTCCGAAACGCCGCTGTCGGCGCCGCCGATTACTCCGGCAAGCGCGACGGGCTTTTTGGCGTCCGCAATGACAAGACACTGGCTGTCCAGCGTCAGTTCCCGCCCGGAAAGGGAGTTGAATTTTTCGCCGTCGGACGCGCGGCGGATGTGAATCTCGCCGCCTTCTATTTTGGCGAGGTCAAAAGCGTGCAGCGGATAGCCGAGTTCGTAGAGAACGTAATTGGTGGCGTCAACCAGAATGTTGCGCGGCTTCACGCCGAGCATTTCCAGGCGGCGTTTCATCCAATCCGGCGACTGCGCCGCGCTGACATTTCGTATTGTGCGGCCCGCATAACGGCTGCACAGTTCCGGCGCTTCGACGAAAACGGGGATGCACGCGCCTTGCGCGGGCGGCAGTTTCGCGGCGGGAGTTTTAAGCGCAAGCCCCAGACAGACTGAAAGTTCGCGCGCCACGCCAAAGTGGGACAATAAATCTGGCCGGTTGGGCGGCAGTTTCACGCCGAAAACGCAGTCCGGCTCGCCGAAAAGTTTGGCTACGTCCGTTCCCAGTTCAAGGGCGGAATCCAACACCAGTATCCCGTCGTGTTTTCCGCCCGGGATGCCCAGTTCGTCAGCGGCGCAAATCATGCCTTCCGATTCAACACCCCGGATTTTGGCTTTTTCCAGCACGCCGCCGGGAAGCTTTGCCCCCACCTGAGCGAGCGGTATTTTCTGGCCCACCGCTATATTTTTCGCGCCGCAGACGACGGTTTTTTTACCGGAGCCGGTTTCCAGTTCCACCAGCGAGAGCCGATCGGCGTTGGGGTGCCTGTCTATCTTGATAATATGCGCGACGCCGACGCCCGTAAACCGCGCGCCGGTGAATTCCAGTTCCTCCACCTCTATGCCGACGGAGGTGAGGATTTCAGCGGTCTTTTCGGGAGACTGCTGCAACTCGATAAAATCTTTGAGCCAACTATATATTATTTTCATGGGCGAAACTGGGATAGCACCCGGATATCGTTTTCGTAAAAAGCGCGGATGTCTTTTATACCGTACATCAGCATGGCGAGACGCTCTATGCCCATGCCGAAGGCGAAGCCGCTCCAGATTTCCGGGTCCATGCCGACGGATTTGAGCACGTTGGGATGCACCACGCCCGCGCCGAGCATTTCAATCCAGCCGGTGCTTTTGCAGACCGAGCATTGCCCCACGCCGCCGCAGAAAACGCATTTCACGTCCACTTCCACGCCCGGCTCGACGAACGGGAAAAAGCTGGGGCGAAAACGGATTTCGGCTTCTTTTTTGAAAAGCGCGGTCATAAATTGCGTCAGCGTGGCTTTCAAATCCGACAGGCCGACGTTTTTGTCAACGTACAGCCCTTCAATCTGGTGGAAAACGGGGGAGTGGCTGGCATCCATCGCGTCGTTGCGGAAACAGCGGCCCGGCGCCATCACGCGCAGCGGCGGCTTGTGCGAAAGCATGTAGCGTATCTGCACCGGCGAGGTGTGGGTGCGCAGCAGCAGTTTGTCAGCCCCCGGCGCGGTTTTGACATAAAGGGTGTCGTGCATCTCGCGCGCGGGATGGTCTTCGGGAAAATTGAGCGCGCCGAAATTATTGAACTCTGTTTCCACGCAGGGGCCTTCCGCGCGGGCAAACCCCATGCGGGAGAGTATGCCGGTCATTTCGCGCAAAGCCATTGTAAGCGGATGCACCCTGCCGCGGGGGAACGGATACGGCGGCAGCGTCAAATCGGCGGAGGATTTTTGGAGGTCGGCTTCCAGCGCGGCGCGGCCCAGCACGGCGGCCTTCGCGTCGAAAATGGCGGTGAGTTCAGTCTTGAGCGCGTTGCCTGCGGCGCCGAGGGTTTTGCGTTCCTCCAGCGGGAAATCTTTCAGTGATTTCAACAGCAGGGTGAGTTCGCCCGCGCGGCCCAGGAAACTTACCTTGAGCGCGTCAAGCCCGCCGGGCGCGGCCACGGCGGAAATGGCATCGCTAAAACGCGCCTTTATATCGGCGCATTTTTCTTCCCATTCCTTGAGTGTCATTTGCCGACCTGAAGAAAAGCCGGGGGCCGCCTGCGCGGCCCCCCGGAATCTTATTTCGCGGAACCGGCTATGGTAACGAGCTGCTTGAAGGAGGCGGGGTCTTTAATCGCCATCTCGGACAGCATCTTGCGGTTAAGCGTGATGCCTGCCTTCTTGAGACCGTTCATGAAGCGGGAGTAGGTGGTCCCTTCCTCGCGCACCGCGGCGTTGAGGCGGACAATCCAGAGGCTGCGGTAATTGCCCTTTTTGTCCTTGCGGTCGGTGAACGCGTGGGTCAGGGATTTCCCCAACTGCTGCGTAGCCATTCTCAGACGGTGGCTTTTATCGCTGTAATAGCCCTTGGTCAGACGGAACAGCTTCTTTTTCCTGCGGTTTCTGGGTACGCTGAATTTAATCCTCATAATATCGCAACCGCGGCGCCTGGCGCCGCGCTCTCCTTAGTCGTACGGAAGGTACGCTTTGAGCATTTTGGCTTCGGCGGATGATTTCTTGTGCACCGCCGAGCGGCGAAGGTGTCTGCCGCGCTTGGACGACATTTCGATAAGAAGGTGCCGCCTGCCGGCCCGGGCGTGAGTCCATTTGCCCGAGGCTGTTTTGTGGAACCTCTTTTTCGCACCGCTATGGCTTTTGAGTTTTGGCATAATTAAAGTCCTGGCACTGGCTTGGTGGTATTGGCAACCGCGGCGCCGGGCTGCGGCTTGGGCGCAGGCTGCGCCGCCTGCGTATTCTGCTGCGGCTGGGCCTGATGCGCCGGCTGGGACTGGCGCGGAACCAAAGTTATGGACATCCGGTTGCCCATCGTCTGAAAACCGCCCTCCGCCGCCGCCATGGGCGCGAAACGCGCCTGTATCTGCTGCAGCAACTGCCGGCCCAGGTCGCGGTGCTGGTTTTCCCGCCCGTGGAACACCACGGTGAGCCGCACCTTGTCGCCCTTGCCGATGAATTCCTCCATGTGCTTGACCTTGGTTTCCAGGTCGTGCGACGCGATACGGGGCTTTATCCGCAACTCTTTGAGCATGCTGGCGTGCTGATGCTTGCGCGCGTCGCGCTGCTTTTTGTCCTGCTCGTAGAGATACTTGGAGTAGTCCAGTATCTTGCACACCGGCGGCTTGGCCTGCGGGGCGATTTCCACCAGGTCCAGCCCGCGCTCGCGGGCAAGATACATGGCTTCCTGGATGGTTTTCACGCCGAGCATCGTTCCGTCGGAATCTATGACTCTGACGGAAGAGACGTTAATCTGATGGTTCCTTCTGGGACCGTGGTATCTGTACTGCAATGTGTTCGCGTCCTGTGCAGCCGAAATTCATCCCTCAACGGGACTGTTTCACAGTTTACCACTATTCGGGAAACCGTGTCAAATTGGTACAATGACCAAACCAATGACCACTGACCGCCCCATCGTCTATTCCACCGACCCTGCCTGGAAACCGCCGTGTCCGGCCTGCGGGAAATCGCCCTGCGCCTGCCCCGGCGCGCGGCAAAACGAGCCGGTGCGGCTTTCGTTCAGGCGCGGGCACAAGGGCAGCGGCATCACGCTCATAGAACGGCTGCAAATGCACCCCGCAGGCAAAGAGGAACTGCTGAAAAAGTTCAAAAAGCGCCTCGGCGTGAGCGGCGCGGTGAAGCTGGGCGCGCTCGAATTGCAGGGCGACCAGCGCGATTTCGCAGAGGCCGAGCTTAAGGCCGCCGGCTATAAAGTCCGCCGCATCGGCTGAAAACACATGAGAGAACACGCGGCTGTCCTGATGTGGAGTTTCTCCACGAAGGGAATCACATTCCTGCTTTTTTACGCGCTGCAAATCCTGCTGGTGCGCAGGCTGGGCGTGGCCGATTATGGGCTCTGGAGTCTTTTTTATTCCGCTTTCACGGTGGCGCTGTTCGTCTCGGACTTCGGGATAAACTCCTCCGCGCGCCGCTATATCGCCGAGCACGAAGGCACGCCCTGCGCCGGGGCGGTGCTGTCCGCCTCGCTTAAATTGCGGGCGCTGGCCAGCGGGATTTGCGCGGTTGTTTTCGCGCTGATTGCAAAACCGCTGGCGGCCGGCCTGGGCCAGCCCGCGCTCGCGCCGTTTTTCGCCGCCGCCGCGCCGATGCTTTTTCTCTCCGGAGCGGTGGAGTATTACAAATCAATTTTCGTCGGAATGCGGCGAATAAATTACAACTTTATCGTCAACTCGCTGGAGTACGGGTTCAAGCTGCTTTTCGGCGGGCTTCTGCTTTACCACCTGTCCGCGAAACCGGGCAACCTGATTATCGCGTTCACCGCCGCGCTGCTGTTTGCCGCCTGCGGCGGCTATTATCTGGCGTCGAAAATAAAATGCCCCGCCGCGCATGGCGCGCCGGCGCTGTACGGCGAGATGCTGCGCTACGCGGGGCCGATTTTCACCGCCGTCGCGCTTTCGACGGCGATGTCGGAACTGGACACGCTGGTGCTTGGCGCCATGCGCGGCTCGTATGAAGCCGGCTTGTACAATGCCGCAAAACAGATTGTCATCAAAGGCCCGCACCTGAGCGTGGCAATCGCCATGGGAATAATGCCTGGATTCGCGCGGCTCAACGACTCCAACCGACCGAAAATGCGCAGGCTTTTTTCCCAACTGATGGCCGTCAACACCATGCTCGTTGGCGCGGCGGCGCTGATTATCGCGGTGTTCGCCGGCAAAATACTGCTGTTGCTTTACGGCGCGAAGTACGTCCCCGCCGCGCCGGCGCTGCGGCTGCTGGCGGTGTTTTTGCTGGCGGTTTCCTATTCGGTCTATCTGGTGAACTTTCTGGAATACCAGGGCATGGCGAAAAAAATCGCGCTCAACGCCGCCGCCGCTGTGGCCGTGAATCTGTGCGCGATATTCCTGGCGGTGCCGAAATTCGGCGGAGTGGGCGCGGCGCTGGCGCTGTCGGCGGGGTATGCGGCGTTCTCGCTGCTGTGCTGGCTGGACGTCAGAAAGCTGCTGTACCCGAATTGTGCAATAGAGTAGCGGGATTCGAGGGCGGCTGGCGGGACATTTCTGTGTAAAATTTGGAGCGAATAGCTACGGCTATTCGCTCCAAATTTTACGTCGAACTGTCCTCGCCATCCACCCTCTCGGTCCGAGCTATCTATTAGACCTCTTGCATAACCCGTGTCCCCAATTAGTCTTAACTGTGTCACAAACACAACAAAGCCACAGGGCTGCATTTTAGCCACGAAACACACGAAATACACGAAAAATGAGGAACCTTTTCAATTACAACAGCAGAACTCAGCCGCAGATGAACGCAGATTTTCGCAGATAAAGGCGGACAAAAGCGGTTTTGTTTTTAATCTGCGAGTATCTGCGTTCATCTGCGGCTGAAACTCCGTTGTTTGTTCCTCTTTCGTGTATTTCGTGTGTTTCGTGGCTCGTATTCATAAAGAATAGCTGCTTATGACACAGCAAGATTAGTCAATGACAGGGCGGCGGGGGTTATGCAAGAGGTCTATTGCACAATCCGGGTGTATCCGCACTGATTTTTTGCCTGGGAATTGATAGCGAGAACCAAAACGAAAAAGGGCAAAGCGGATTCGGCACAAATTTGGGACAGTTTTGGTACAAATGCGAACAGGCCGTGCGGAACTATACCCCCTGCATCTCTTGCTCAGCGCATTTCCTTAAACTCAAAATAACCGAGCGCCGCTGACGAGGATTATAAAAGCCGATGCCGCGCTTCAAACGCGGCATTGGCTTTTTTTGAAGTCTCTGGGTCACACGCACTGACCGTGAACGTTGCAACTATATCCAGGACCACAGTCACCAGGATGGCAGCCGCCTCCGCCTCCGCCATCTCTGCACCATTTGCCGTCACAATAGGAACCCGCAGGGCACCAGCCGCCGCCATCGCAGAAGATACTCTTGTTCTGCGGCGAGGCGGTTTCGTTCGCCGATTTGGCGGCGCCGCCGACAGAGGCAGAACCTTTGCTGTTCCAGGAGCAATAGGTCCCGGAGCAACTGCCGCCGCCCCAAGGCGATTCAGACCAGCTGCATCCTGAATGGGACATGCATGAGTCCGCAGAGGAGCCGGAACAGTAGAGCATATTGCCAGGACAATCTTTCTTGTCCGCCGATTTGTCAGCGCCATCTTTCTGGCCCGCGCTTTCTTCGGGACATTTCTTGTACTCGCAGCCGGACATGGCGTCACGTCCGACAAACGAGCCGTCCGCGCAGTGCTTGACGTCAGTGGCGCACGCCGGCATCGGCCTGTAAGGCTCAGCTTTCGCGGCAGCCGCAAGCATGAGACACGCCGCTGCGGCAAATATCACTTTTTTCATCACAGTCTCCTTGATTTTCAATTTTCGGCAGTTGATAGAGACTCTGCCGCACTCATACCTTTATTATAGGCCGCTATCGGGCTTGCGGCATAGGGCCGAGAGGTCCAATTTGCGGTGGTCTTTGGACCTATATGTTTTGCCCTTTAG
>JAQTYB010000012.1 GCA_028688475.1 Elusimicrobiales bacterium | reverse complement strand
ATTATCTGGCGAGGCTGCGCAGACGGACTTTTTGCTATTCGAAGACCTGGCACATGTTATTTCTGAGCGTTCTGCTTTTATTCCACAAAGAGCATGTTTTATCGTATCTATATGATTAGCAACGCCGACTTGCCCCCGAATAATTTTATGGGCAAAAATCACGGCTTTTGGCTTGCAGCTTCGCGGCCTTCGGCTCACACACCCCGTCGGAGTGTGCTCCCCGTGCACCCCACTCCACAGCCATCCCAGTGGGGGAGCACTCAAGTGCTCCCCCCTACCTCAGTCCGCTTCGCTGCAAGCCAAAATCCTGTCTTTTTGCCTCATAACCTTATTCGGGGACAAGTCTATCGTAGTTTTCTATTTTTCGGAACGCAGCGTTATGACCGGTATCTCGCACCGGGTGAACAGGCGCATCGGCGGACCCCACCAGCCCGCGCCGGAGGTCACATAAAGATAAGACCGGCCTTCCTTATAGAGCCCGTATATGTGGGGATATGTCAGCCGCACGATGAGGTTGAAGGGGAATATCTGCCCGTTATGAGTATGTCCCGAAAGCATGAGTCCGACGCCGCGTTTCGCCGCGATGTCGAAATTCAGCGGCTGGTGGGACAGGAAAATTGACGGTTTATCAGGGTCAAGTCCGGCCAGCAGCCTGTCCACCTGCGCGGCGGTGATATGCGCGGAGCGCGTATCGTCAATCCCCGCCAACTGCATCCCGTTCGGCAGTTGCACCGCCGTGTTGCGCAGCGTTGTCAGGCCGAAGGCGTCGTACATGGCGGCGGCCTTGTCGAGGCCGTAATAAAATTCGTGGTTGCCGAACACGCCGAATTTTCCGGCGGGAAAAGCGGCCAGCGCGGCGGCGTTTCTTAAAACCGCCGCGTCATGGAAACCGGGGTCCACGAAATCGCCGTCCACCACCAGCAGGTCCGGCTTGACCACGGCGAGTTTCTCGCAGACCGTCTTTATGCGCGAATGCGGCACCGACGCGCCCAAATGCAAATCCGCCACCTGCGCTATGGTGAACCCGTCCAACGCCGGCGGCAGATTCTTCAGCGTAATTTCCACCCGCACTATGACCGGGTCGCGGTATGCGCCGGAAATCGCGTAGACGATGCCCAGGACAGCGGCGGCGATGACCGCCCGTCCGCCCCACAGCCGCGTTATGTCTTTATCGGCGAAAAATCCCGCCAGCCATTCGCCGAAAAAACCGCACAGCGCAGCCCAGAACCAGACGAAAATGACGCCCAGCCAGATATACGCCAGCATTTCGCATACCGCGGCGGCCTGGCTGGGAGAGCGGCGCAGCAATATCATGGACAGCGGCAATGCAATCGCCGCCAGCAGAAATCCGGTCCTGAGCGGAACGGCGGGCACCGAAGGGAAATGGCGCAGCAGCCATAAAGCCACCACGTAATGCAGCCCTATGTACGTGCCGGTGAAAAAAAAGAAGAACACGGAAAACCCCAATATCGTGCGCATAAAGCATATTCTAGCAAAACGCTAAAAGCTATAATTTGCCTATGACAACACCTTTTGAAACGCTTTCTTTACTGACCGAAAACCGGAATTTCGCGGGCTATGCCGTGCGCGCGGTTTATACCGACCATCGCGGCAAACCGCTGGGGGCGCGCTTTATCCATGACTGCGGAATGCCGGTGGATTTGCTTTATTTCAATTCGCTGCCGCAGCTTTCCGTCTGCTTCCAGACGCTGCCGGAAACCGATATGGGCGAGGCGCACGCGCTGGAGCATATCGTGCTCGGCAAGGGACGCAAGGGAAAATACCTGAGCGTGCTCTTCGATATGTGCCTCGCCGAAAACACGGCCGCCACTTACCCGGAGCTTACCAATTACCAGTTTTCCTGCGCCGGCGGAACGGAGGCTTTCTGGCGGCTCGCCGCCGCGTTTTTCGACGCGCTGCTGGAGCCGGATTTTTCCGACGAAGAGGTGCGCGGCGAGGTATACAGCCCCGGCGCCGTGCTGGACCGCAACGGCGGCTGCGCTTTGGAGGAGAAAGGCACTGTTTACAACGAGATGCTTTCCGCCTCCGAAAAACCGATGACGGTTCTCTGGCGCAAGCTCGCCAAAACGGCCTATGGCGCGGGACATCCGCTGGCGCGCGAAAGCGGCGGCGACCCCGCCGAGATGCGCAAACTCACGCCGGAGCGCATACGCGCGTTCCACCGCGACAATTATCGCTTCAATTCCCGCGCCTCGCTGGTCGCCGCGATGCCGTATGATATTTCGCCGCAGGAATTTCTTGAAAAGCTTTCAGGGATAATCAGCCGCGCGCCGTCTTGCTCCGCCGCGCCGGAGAAGCCTTTCCCCGATTTCCAGTCCGCGCCGGAACCTGAACTCTGGCTGGGCCGCTATCCCTCCGCCGACGAAAACGCGCCGCAGGACGCGGTTTTCGCCTGGAAGCCGCGCCGCCGCGTTTCCTATCGCAAGGCGGCGGAGCTCTCGCTGTTTCTCGACGTGCTGGCGGGAGGGGAAACTTCCTATCTATACCGCGATTTGGTGGACAGCTCCGCGCGGAAATACGACTCCGGCGCGGTCGCCACCGGCTATTTTCTTGACGACGAGCCTTCCAACCTGCCGGGCATATTTGTTTCCGGCATTCCGGCCGCCAATGTCGGCGGCGCGGCGCTGGAGGCTTTGCGCGGCGTGATAACGGCGCGCATCGCGGCGCTCCGCTCGGCGAAAGGCGCGGAACTGGAGGAGATGCGCGGCAAGGCTGTTTCGCTTTTAAGTTCGCGCCGCCGCTCCATGCTGAAATTTCTGGACAATCCGCCCCGCTTCGGCGACAGGCACGGCGGAATCGCCTGGCACAAACACGCTCAGGCGCTGGAAACCGAGGGCGGCTTCCTGCGCCCGGTGGCGCAGCTTGAAACTCTCGCCTCCATTGAGGCCGAGGTGCGCGCGGATGCCGGTTTCTGGGGCCGCGTCGCCGAAGAGGCCGGACTTTTGCGGCAGCCCTATGCCTGCGCGGTGAAGCCGGACGGCAAGCTTCTGCTGGAACGCTCCGCCGACAAGAAAGCGCGCCTTGCCGCCGCGCTGCGCGAACTGGAGTTAAAGCATAGCGCAAAAGGAGCCGCCGCGCTTGCGCTCCAATACGCAGAGGGCGAGGCCGCGGCGCGCAGGCTGGAGCGGGAGCTCGCTCCGGCGCAACCGCCGGCCTTCATCGAAAATCCGCCGCTCACTCTCGACGACAAGATGGAAACCCGCCAGACCGTTATTCCCTGCGGCGTGAAAGCCGCCGTTTCCTCCGCCGGCGAGACGCCTTTTACGGATATAACGCTGTTTTTCGACCTCAACGCGCTGGGACGCGATGAACTTATTTACGCTCCGGCGCTGGCCGGGGCGCTGAGCGGAACGGGCGTAAAAACCCCGTCCGGCGAAATTCTGGACTACTCCGCGATGATAGAGCGCTGGCGCGCGGAAATATTCTCGCTGGGCGCGTTCACCGCGTCGAACCCGCACACCGGCAGGCTGGAGTTGTGCCTGAACGCCTCCGCCGCCTCGGCGGAGGAAATACCGGCTGCGGCGGAGTGGCTTGAAAACTGCCTGCTGCGCAACCTGCTTTCATCGGAAACCGCCGGACGGCTCAAGGATATCGCCGAGGAAGGCATACAGGATATCCGCAACATGATGTCCCGCCCCGAGGAATACTGGATGCGCGACGTCGCGGGCGCGTTTTTCCACGCCGCCGACGCGCGCTGGATGAGCGTTTACAGCCCGTTCACCGAACTTTTCCATCTGGAACGCCTGCGCCTGATGCTCGAAAACCCGCCGGAAAAAGAAAAGCTTATTGCCTGTCTTGCGGGCTTGAGCGACGGGGCAAAGCCGGAATCCGCGCTGGTAGAAATTGGAGCGCTTTCGCCGTGGCTTGCGCAATCATTATCCTGGAACATCGAGCATTTCCCCGCCCAAACCGGACGCGCGGACCTGGGCGAGCTTGCGCGCGCGTATGCCGCCGCGCTGGCGGCGGGACCTCAAGCCGCGGTCGGGGGCATGAAGAGGGCGTTATCGGGAATTTTACGCAGGGGCGGCGCGCGGGCCGCCGTCACCGGTTCGCCGGAAAATGCCGAAAAGGCATTGGCGCTGCTGGACGCGCTTTTAGCCCGGCTTCCCGAAGGCGCGGGACGCGCCGCGCCGGCGCGGGGGGAAAACAGCATTCTGGCGCGGGTGTCGCCCAGAACGCAGGGGCTCAAACGGCTTGTGCACGGCGCGCTGATAAACCGCTCCGGCTCCGGCGGCGCGGCGGTGCTGCGCGCGGACGGCCCGTCTTATTCCGATACCGGCGGGACCGCGCTATGGGATTTTCTCGCGGTGAAGTTTTTGAGCGGCGGCGGCCCCCACGCGCTGTTTATGAAAACATGGGACGCGGGGCTGGCTTACAGCAACGGCATAAACGCAAACCCCGCAACCGGCAAAATCAATTATTACGCCGAGCGCTGTCCCGATTTGGTGCGCACGCTAGCTTTCGTGTCGTCCGCCGCCGCGCAGGCGAAGTCCTCTGAAAAATACCACGCCGATTACGCGCTTTCAAATTCCTTCTCGGATTACCGCGGCGGGGACACGACTTCCGCGCGCGGCTACGCCGCCGCAAGCGATATGGCCGACGGGATAACTCCCGCTGTCGTGCGCCGTTTCAAATCGGCGCTGCTTGCCGCCGCTAAAAAGCCGGACGCGCCGGAAAAAATGAACGCCCGGCTGCTCGAGGCGGCCGGACGCGTGATGATAGTGCAGGGGAAACCGCTGTCCGCCATAGCCGGCGCGCAGTCTTTCGTGTGCGCGCCGCCGGAACTGGCGGAGCGCTACGCGCTCTGGCTTGCCGAGCAGGGAGAAACGGAACCCGTCGCGCGGCTTTATCCGCGCGATTTCTGGATTTTCTGACTGCCCGGCTCGAACTCGCCTTTGGCTTTGTTCTTGCGCACGTTTTCCGAGTGGAAAATCATGCCGTTCATGGCGATATAGACGCCGTACGGCAGCGCCTGCGCGAAAGACAACGCGCTTCCCAGATTGAACATCCCGTCGGAGCTGCCGAACTGGTAGGGCACCATCGCGCCGGTGAGGACCACGGTTTTATCCGCGATGCTGCGGCCCAGCAGTTTGGCGGTTTCCACCATGGTGTCCGTGCCGTGGGTGATGACGATGCGATCCTCCGCGCATTTGCGGCAGGCGTTCAGTATGGCCTGGCGGTGTTTGGCGGTCATGCGCAGGCTGTCTATCATCATCAGCTCGGTTATTCCGGTGTTGAGCTTGCAGCGCCCCAGCCGGAGTATTTCCGGCAGATGCGTTTTCCTGAAAAACAACCGGCCGTCAAGCTCGTTATACTCTTTGTCGAAGGTGCCGCCGGTTATCAGTATGCGTACTTTCATCATCGCTGTTTCCGCGCGTCCGTCAGAAATGCCAGAAAGCCCTTCCATGTCATATAGAAATCGAACTTGGCGGCCAGTTCCCACGGCGCGTGCATGGAAAGCAGCGGCACGCCGCAGTCTATGACGTCCATGCCGTAGCGCGCCATTTCCATGGCGATTGTGCCGCCTCCGCCCTGGTCCACCTTGCCGAGCTCGCCGGTCTGCCAGGCCACCTTGCCGGCGTCAAAAATCCGCCGCACTTCCGCCGCGAATTCGGCGCTGGCGTCGCTGGATTGTGACTTGCCGCGCGCGCCGGTATATTTGGTGATGCAGGTGCCGTGGTTAATAAGCGCCGCGTTCTTTTTTTCGGAGACGGACGGATAAAGCGGGTCGAAAGCCGCGTTCACGTCCGCCGACAGCATGCGCGAGCGGCTCATGGCGCGCTTTACCGCGAGCTCCCCCGCCGCGCCCGTTTGCAGAGCGCACAGTTCGGACATCGTGTTCTCAAAGAAATTGGACTGCATCCCCGTCGCGCCCATGGAGCCTATTTCCTCTTTATCGCATAACAGAACGCAGGCGGCATACTCAGGGATTTTATCGAGGTCCAGCAGCGCTTTCAGCCCGGCGTAGGCGCAAATCCTGTCGTCATGCCCGTAGCCGGCGATGAGCGAGCGGTCCAGCCCGACCTCGCGCGGTTTTCCGGCGGGGACGGCTTCCAGCTCGGCGGACATGAAATCCGCTTCGGTAACGCCGTATTTTTCAGCCAGCAGCTCCAGCACGCCGTACTTTATCCGTTCCTTGCGGTTTTTATCCCTGGCCGGGCGGGAGCCGGCGATTATGTCCAGATCCTCGCCGGTTATTCCCTCGGACAGCGATTTTTTCGCCTGGTCCTGCCCCAGATGGGGGAGCAGGTCTGAAATATAGAACACCGGCTCGTCTTCCTTTTCGCCGATGCTGACGGTTATTTTTTCGCCGTCCGGTTTCACAAAAACGCCGTGCAGGGCCAGCGGTATGGTCACCCACTGGTATTTTTTGATGCCGCCGTAATAATGCGTGTCGAGCAGCGCCAACTCGCCGTTTTCGTACAGGGGATTTTGCTTGAGGTCGAGGCGCGGGGCGTCGGTATGCCCGCCGATGATATGCAGTCCCTCCTCAAGCGGTTTTTTGCCGATTAGCAGCGCCAGCAGCGTTTTGCCGGAGCAGGAACGGTAAAGCTTGTCGCCGGGTTTAAGCTGCGCGCCTTCGCGGATAACGTCTTCAAGATTGCGGTAGCCGGCGGCGGAAAGCAGCTTCACCGCCTCGTCGTGCGCCTCGCGCTCGGTTTTGGACGCGCCGAGGAATTCCATGTAGGATTTTGAAATCTCCTCCATCTTTTTGGCTTCGGCGGGTGAGAATTTCTCGTAGCCGTTTTCGCGCTTGCAGGAAAGGTTCTTTTTGGAATGTTTGCTTGCGGGCATTTTGCGGGTTCCTTTGGGGATAAATTTATCGCGTCAGCTACTTTGTAGAATAAAACCGTCCGGCTTGGCAACCACGGCGGTCAATTAAAAACCCGCCCCCTTAAGGGGGCGGGTTTTTCAATAAGTTGCCGCCTGATTTAGAACATGTAGGCGACTTTCAGGGTCGGGGTGATGTTGTTGGTCGCGGCATTG
Organism: Elusimicrobiales bacterium; assembly: GCA_028688475.1. Taxonomy (GTDB): domain Bacteria; phylum Elusimicrobiota; class Elusimicrobia; order Elusimicrobiales; family Elusimicrobiaceae; genus JAQTYB01. Next base: position 31,889 of record JAQTYB010000012.1, on the reverse strand, counting down.
CTGCTGAAGATATGGTGCCAGCGCAGGTCGAGACCGACACTCCACTGCGGTGCAAGTTCCATCGTGGCGCCGCCGCCGAGGTTGAAGCCGAAGTAGCCCGCAGAAGCCGTTTCATCCACCACTTGAGCACCAGCAAGAAGAGGCGTGGTTGAACCGGACGTGCTCATCGAGTACAGACCGGCTCCGAAGATGCCGTAGTAGTTGACTTTCTTGCCGCTCATGGTCATGTCTTTGGAGGCTTTCACGAACGGGGTGACCTGAAAGATTTTCGTTTTGACGTCGCTCATGTCATATATGGCTGTATCTTTCGCTTTGTGGCTGAAGTCATAACCGAGTTCGAGACCGACTGCGAGGGGGTCCTGAATCTTGTACGCGCCGAACGCGTTAAGGTTGAAGGAACCGCCCACTGCGTCGGACCAATCTCCGCCTACGGGCATGGAATAGCCGGGACCGCCGCCTACTTCCCACTTGCCGGATTCTGCAGCCACATTGGCGCTGCAAACGCCGGCGAGAAGCAACACTGCAACGAGTACTTTTTTCATTATGTGTATTCTCCTTGGTTTGTTTGCTGTTCGCGCTTTTACAGCGCCTAGTGCTATCGCACAATCATAATCATAGGAAAAACCCAGCGGGGATTGCAATGTTATTTTTATGCAACGCGTTTCCTTGCTATAATTGCATAGCAGTTTATGCCGGTTTTTCGGAGATTTCGGTTATGACAGCAAATTCCGCCGCCGCTTTGCTGGTGCTGGACGCAGCGGGCCTTGAAACCATCGAGTATCTGCTTTCCCGCCACAAGGGAGAGGTGAATCTGCCCAATCTCGCCGCGCTGGGATTGGGCGAAATAATCGCGCTTCCTTATAAATTAAGGGTAGGCAAGAAAACGGACACCGAATCCTATGCCGCCCGCATTGAGCAGGCTTCCGCTTCCGCGGACAGCGTAGTGGGCCACCGCGAAATGGCCGGCATAATAGACGACCGCGTTTTCGGCCTTTTCCACGGCGGATTCAAAAAGGAGTATATCTCCGAACTGGAAAAACGCATCGGCAGGAAAACCATGTTCAATAAAATGGCCGGCGGGATGGAGGCCATAGAGCTTAACGCCGCTGAGCACGCGAAAACCGGTTTTCCCATAGTCTACGCCAGCAAATGCGACCCGCTTATACAGATAGCGATGGACGAGGCCGTCATACCGGTGCGCGAGCAGCATTCCATAGCCGACGCCGCCCTCGGCCTCGCGCTTGAAATGAGTATCCCCGTAACCCGCGCCATAGCGCGCGCCTATATACGAGCCGCCGGCGGGGCCATAACGCGCACCGCCAACCGGCATGACGCCGTGCTGCCGCTGGAGCGCCAGACGCTGGCCGATATCCTGCTTGGCAGAAATGTCTGGACTGCGGCTGTCGGCAAAACCTCGGAGTTGGTGAACAGCGGCTGGCATGAGAAGATAAAAATCACGAGCAGGGCCTTCGTCGAACCGGCGCTGGAACAGGGATTCGTCCATCCTCAAAGCAAGGACACCAATCCGTTTTCGGCGCAGGGGACGCTTAACGCGCTGGTCTGCGCCAAGTCGCTGCATCGCCCGGAGGGCACTTTCATCTTCGCCAATTTCGTGGATACCGACAGCCTTTACGGGCACGTCCGCGACGTCGCGGGTTCGCTGGCCTCGCTGGAGGCGGCGGACAGGATGCTGGGCGTCCTCATGAAAAAATTCGGCGAGGGAGACCTGCTCGTCATAACCGCCGACCACGGCATGGCGCACCGCGCCGATTACGGCTATCACAACCGCGAGCCGCTGCCGCTCCTCGCCAAACGGTTTGGACGGCGGGGTCTCGGCGGCATAAAGCCGGGCGCTAAAAAGACACTGGCCGACGCGGGATATATGATAGCCCAGTTTTTCGGCTGCGAAAAAGAGTTCACCGAAAAAACCGGAACGGAGAATTTGCTGAAAGAATGAACGGATTTCTTGCCCTCGCGCTTTTGCTGGCGCCCTGCGCCGCTCTTGCCGCCGGCGGCGACGCCGCCGCGCTTATGAGCCGTGGCATAGAGCTTGGGCGCGCCGCGCAATACGAGGAAGCCCTGCGCGCGTTCAACGGCGCGGCGGAATTGTCGCCCAAAGACGGCAAGGTTTATTTCAACCGCGCCGTGGTCCGGCTGAAACTAAAGCGCCGCGACGCGGCGCTGGCGGATTTCAAAAAATCCTGCTCGCTCGGCAATGCCGAGGGCTGCAAGGTGGCTTCCCAGTTGGAGGAGCACGAAAAGAATCGCTATCCCGGCGCAAAAGCTGAACTGGCCGATGCGGCAGCCTTGTCCGAAGGGGGAAAATACGACGAGGCGCTTGCCGCGCTGGCGGCGCTGGCGGTCAAATATCCCGATTACGCGCAAATCTGGTATCTGCGCGGGCAGATTTTCCGCGACGGCAAAAAAGATGCCGAAAAAGCCATCGAGAGCCTGGACAGGGCCGTGGAACTCAACCCATCATTTGCCGACGCTTACTTTCTGCGCGGCTCCATGCGCGGCGGCCTGCGCCAGTTGGGCGCGGCGCTGGCGGATATGGACAAGGCTGTGCAATACGGCCCCGAATCCGCGAAATTTCTGTCGGCGAGGGGCGGCCTCTATCTCGCCACCGGCAAGACGGACGCCGCGCTGGCGGATTTCCTGAAAGCCGCCGAGCTGGAGCCCGATTACGAGCCCGCGCAGTCCGGACTGGGGTTCGCTTACAGGGACAAAGGCCTTTATGCCAAAGCGGGGCCTCCTCTGGAAAAAGCCTGCCGGCTCAAAAACAAAGACGCCTGCAAAAGCGCGGAGGAAGCGGCGCAAAAAGTGTCAAAAACAACCGCCGCCGTCTCCATCCCCGACATTCTCATGGAAGCCGCGCGCTGCGAAAAAAAAGGCAGACACGAGGACGCATTGCGGCAGGCGGACCGCGTTCTCGCGCTCAATCCCGATTCATACGAGGCGTTCATGATGAAAGGGCATATCTATATGAGCGGCTTGCGCGACGACGCCAAAGCCGCCGAGGCCTTTTCCGGCGCGCTGGATATAAAGCCGGACTCGCTGCCCGCCCGCAGCGCGCGCGCCTTCGCGCATAAGAACAAAGGCGATTACGGCGCGGCGCTCGCGGACCTCGACTACGCCGTAAAAATAGACGCCGCGGACTACAAGCTTTTCGCCCAGCGCGGCGGAGTGCGCCTGCTGATGGAAGACCACGGGGGCGCCGCAGAGGATTACCGGCGGGCCATAGCGCTTTACGCCAAAGACGCCGAGCTTTACTTCGGCCTGGCAAACGCCTGCAAAAAAACCGGCGACAAAGTCTGCGCGTCAGGGAACATGGATAAATCCTGCGATATGGGATTCAAGACCGCCTGCATATACGCGCGCAGCATGAAATATGACAAATAAAACCACCGCAATTCTCAATAAAGACCCACTGGAGGCAGTGATGACCAACACGCTCGACATTGTGCTTCTTACGGCGCTGCCGGCTTCCGGCAAGTCCGAGGTCCGGCGCTACCTGGAGCTGCAGACGCCGCAGGCGTGCAGCGCGGATTTCCACATGGGGCCGACGGTCCAGCTCGACGATTTTCCGTATGTCCACATGATGCGCCGGTCCGACGACGAGATTGCCCGGCTGGGCGGCAAGAGGCTGTTTTTCGCCTCGCCGGAGAAGCCGTTCATAAATCCCGTTGACTGGGGCACTCTGACGCTGCTCATCAGCGAGGATTACGACGATTTGCTGGCGCGCAGGCAGTACTCCTCCGCCTCCGCCGCGCGCCAGCTCATGGAGCGCATAGACCGCGCCTCCAGGGCCGCCGGCGCGCCGGCGCGGTTCGCCTCGTTGGCGGCGGATATCCGCGAAAAAGTCTCCGCCGCGCTGGAGCCGGAAGCCGCCAAAATGCTCGGCGAAAAACTGGCGGCCTATACGGAGTTGAAGGGCAAAACCGTCGTCATCGAATTCGCGCGCGGCGGAAATCAGGGCTCGGAGATGCCGCTCAAGCCGCCGTTCGGCTACCGCTACTCGCTGGGAATGCTCTCGGACGCGATACTCAAAAAGGCCGTCATACTCTACATCTGGGTCACGCCGGAGGAATCGCGCCGGAAAAATTCCGCCCGCGCAAATCCCGACGACCCCGGCTCGATACTCCATCACGGCGTGCCGCTGGAGGTTATGCTCAACGATTACGGCTGCGACGATATGGAATGGCTGGAGCGCAACTCCGGCCGCCCCGGCACGGTGGAGGTCAGCACCCGCGGCAAGACCTGGAACCTGCCCGTCGCCTGCTTCGACAACCGCGTGGATAAAACCAGTTTTTTGCGCGGAGAGCCCAAAGACTGGCCCGCGGCCAGCGTAGCCGCAGCGCATGAAGGCATAAAAACCGCCATGGACAAGCTGTTCGCCTTCGCCGGAAAAAATTAGCGCCGGTTCGGACTGAAAGCGGGCGGCCAACCGTCCGCTTTCGCCGTGATTTTTAAGAAATTGAGATAGACTCGTTGTATAGCCCGCGTTCTCTATTCGTTATCTGACATAGGTCCATTGGCCCTTGACAACAGGGGGCTATTTGCCGATACTATAGACAGGGCCGTTCTCGTCGGCGTTTTTCCCCGGGGCGCGCCCGGAAAGGGTGTTATGCGCAGAAATAGAATACTTTTAACGACAGCAGCGCTGGCGGTCGCGGTTGTTTGCGTTCGCGCCGGAGTTGTTTTGGCCGCCGAGCGTCAGCCGTGCGCCTTTGCCCCGGACAATGCTGATTCCAACCGCTCCCGCTATGTCTCCGAATTGGCGGACTCTATTAAGAGAGCGGATTTGGCCCTTCCTCCGCTGTCCGCGCCGGCGTCATGGGAAAGCGTGGACAGCTACATTCAGAAAGTGTCGCCCTTTTTTACGCCGGAGGAAAGGCTGCGCGTCATCAAGGAACTCCAGTCCGGCGGAAATTCAGGGCCTATTCTCAAAAAAGACTCCTTGCTTCCGACCGAGGAACAGGTCAGGAGCAATGCCGCCTCACAAGGCGACAAATCCTGCCTCTGGGCCTTCTCGTATAACTTTCTCGACAGCATAAAGACCCAAGACCATCAATACGGCAAAGCGCCGTTCAATTATGACGCCAGCGGAGGCGCCGCCTCCGTCATGAAACTCGCGCCGGAGGTTCGCACGGATGTGGAACCCTCGAGCTACGAGATGGAGGAACTGGGGGCTCTCGTAGAAAAATACGGTCTGGCCGGCAGTTTGGGCGGAGCGAGGATAAGCGACGCCGAATTCGCGCGGCTGATGAAAGTCAACGGCATCATAAACGAGTTGCGCAAACCTGAAAAACCGTCGTTCGGGCTTCCGTTGTCGGGTTTGTCCACCACCGCGGGAAAGGACCCCGCGCTTGCCAACTTCGCCGTCTCGCCCACGACCGCGGAAGGCTTTTACAAGTACGTGTCCCAAAAATATTCAGGGGACAATCTCACTCCCCAGGAGATAGCCAGAGTGGTGGCGTACGGCATGAAGTTCGGTTATGTGGCGAAAGAATGCACCGATGCGGAAATCAGCAAGGGCGTTTGCGATAAAGAAGCCGCGGAGAAACTCAAAGCCGCCGCGCGCAAGTCGGACAAATCGCTCCCGACGCTAGGTTCGGATCAGCCTCCGTTGCCCAAGCTGGACATGTCGGACCCGAAATTCAGGGTGTTGCCGCCGCCGCGTCCGCATTTTCCAGGCGATACCCCCGTCAAGCCGCAATCCTCCGATTCGCCCGATGCCGCCAAGCCTGAAGAACTGCAGCAGCAGGATTCCGCTAATCCCTCTCAGGAAGTAGCCCAGCGTCCTGATGCTCAACCCCAGCCTGAAACCCAGGCGCAGGCGAACGGGGAATATCCGCGCGATTACGACGGTCCGTTGAATAACGACCATTATGACCGCCGGTATGACCCTTATGACCCTAATTTTGAGAGAGAACGCAGGGGTGGCAAGGAAGACAAAGAGAGCAAATGGCCTTCCGAGAGCAACGATAAAAAATCCCCCTCCGGCGGCCCCGGCTCCGGGTCCGAAGGCGAGGACAGTCCCGGCGGCGGCCCCGGCGGCGGTCCGGGTGGCGGCGACAGTCCCGGTGGCGGCCCCGGCGGCGGTAGTCCGGGCGGTGGCAAAGCGGAAGGGATGGACGCGAGCGGCATCAACAAACCCGGCGTTGACCAGAAAATGATGGATCGCATGGCGAACATTCTCGGCGGCGGCAAGGGGGGCCCAGGCGGGGAGGGCGGCGCCAGTCCCGGCGGGTCCGCCGGCGCGCTGATGGGCTCTCTTGGACAGGCGGGCAATCAGGATTTTCCGGGCTTTGGCGGTTTCGGGGCTCCCGCCCCGGTGCGCGAGGTGGCTTCCGCACAAGGTGTTCCGTCTTATGGGGCTCTCGGGGGGGGGAATATGCCGAAATTCGCTTCGCCGCCGGCTGCCGCCGCAGCTTCACCTGCGGCTGCCGCCGCGCCCGCTGCCGGCGGTGCTGAGGCAAAAAAGGACAGAGGCTGGCTTTTCAAGAACAGCGATTTTAGTTTTGATGACGAAGACCAGGGATATTCTCCCCGCGGAGGTTCCTCGTTCGGCTCTTCCTCCTTTGGCGGCAGCAGCGGCAGCTTCGGCGGCGGCTTTAGCGGAGGTTTCCATAGTAGCGGCGGCTTCCAAAGCGGCGGTGGCGCGCCGCAGGACGATTCCTTCTGGACGCCGGACAATTCGGACGTCTCCTCCTGGGAAAACACCAACGACCAGAAACAGCCTAAAGACAAAAACAGCAGATGGGCCTCCGAAGACCCAACCGAGACGCCTTCCGGCCCAGGACGCGAAAGCGGCGGCAATGCCGCGTATTCGGGCGGCCCCGAAATCCGCTCCGCCGCCCATTCAGCGGCAGGTTACGGCGCCGGCGCGGAGGCCGCAGCCGGCTCCGGCGGCAACAAAACTCTTTCCCTGGATGCGGAATACTATGCGGACTACTACAGCGCCCTGGCCGCCGCCAACGCCGCGCTTATGTCCAACCCGGAGGACATCAAGGCGCTCTTGAAACGGGCTAACGCTTATTACGGCCTCACCCGCTATATTTCCGCCGCGGCGGACGCCGTCAAGGCCGCCGAACTGGACGCGGCAAATACCTCCGCTTACCTGCTGCTTTCCAAATGCCTGCTGCAGATGAACCGTCCGCAGGACTCGCTGGCGTCGGCGTTCCGCGCCATTTCGCTTGATGCCAACATGCCGGAAGCGTACGCGGTTCACGGCGCGGCGGCGGAGCGGCTCGGCAATTATTCGCAGATGCTCGACGATTTGCGCAAGGCTTCCGATATGGACGAGGAAGGCTACGGCGCAAAATTCCAGGACGCCATCACCGCTTACGGCGACAAGGTGCCGGAATTCCTGCTCTATTCCAAAAACCGCGGCGCCGTGTCCGGCAAGGCCGTCAAGCTGCTGGACCGCTATCCCGGCGGAGTCAAGGCTGTTGCCGCGCTGGCGGGGCTTGCGCTTACCGGAACTTTGCTCGGACTGACTTTGCGCAAAGCCGGTTCCGTCAAGCTGGTCCGTCCGCAAGCCGAGCCCGAGCCGCCAGGCGAGCCCGTCGCCGCGGGGCCGCTGCCGGAAGTGGCCGGCTGCGCGGCTTTGCGGCTTGTCAGCGCAGGCGGCTCCGGCATGGTATATGAAGGGAAGGACGCCTCCGGCGGCAGGGTGGCGATGAAAAAATTTGATGAAGATATCGCCCCGGAGACAAAAGCCGCGCTGGTCGAAAGGCTCAACCTCGTCGGACAGCTCCATAGCGCCAATATCCCCGAGGTGTTTTACGCGGGCGAGCAGGACGGCGCCGTATGGCTGCTGACGCGCTTTGTCGAGGGCGGGCAGTCGCTGGAAAGCAGGCTGGCCCAGGGCGGACCGCTGCCTCTTGACGAGGCGAAGAAAGCGTTCGCCGGCGTGGCCGCGGCGCTCGACACTCTGCACGGCGCGGGGCTCCTGCACGGGCACATGCATTTGGCCGATATCCGGCTCGACGGCATGGGCGAGGGTGTTCTCACCGACGCCGGCGTGGGCGCGGTGCTTGAGCGCGACGACACGGACAGGACCGCCGCTCCGGAGGGCGCGCCCGGCAAGCCGGCGGATATCTACTCTTTCGCAGTCTGCCTTTACGAATCCCTGACGGGAAAGATACCGGGCGAAGGCCCCTTGGAGCCGGCTTCCAAAGTGTTCCCCGACCTGCCCGCCGAGACGGATGCGGTGCTGGCGACAGCGATGTCGGGCGACCCGAATGTCCGCTATCCCAGCGCCTCGGCGCTGCTGGTGGATTTGGACACTCTCACCAGGAACAAGCCGGCGCCGTCCGACGACAAACCGTCAGACGGCGGCGCTTGCGCCGGGTCCGACGGCGATACCGTTTCTGAGGAAGAAGGTTAAAGCACAAGCGGACAGGCGGAGCCTTTCGTCCGGCGCAGCGTTTCGTAAATGGCGACCGCGGCGGATGAGGAGAGGTTGAGCGAGCGCACATCGCCGCTTACCGGAATGCGGTACATGCGCTCTTTGTATTTTTCGTGGTATTGCGCCGGAAACCCCGTAGACTCGCCGCCGAAAATGAGCGAGCAGTCCGGCGAATAAGGCGCCTCCCAGAAGTTTTTGGTCCCCTTGGTGGAAAAAAACAGCAGGTTCGCCCCTTCGCCCGCCTCCGCCAGATAATCCCCGAAATCGGGATAGTGTTTCCACCGCAGTTTCGGCCAGTAATCGAGGCCGGAGCGGCGGATTTCCCTGTTGTTTATCTTGAATCCCAGTTTTCCGACGAGGTGCAGGAAGCTGCCCGTGGCGACGCAGGTGCGGCCTATGTTGCCCGTGTTGAACGGTATTTCCGGATTGATAAGAACGACATTGAGCATATAAAAAAAAGACCCGCCGCGCCGCGCAGCGGGCGCCGTGCAGCGGGTCTTTCAGAACAGGGTTACTCCTCCCAGCGGATGAACAGCGGCATGTAGGGGTGGGGGATGTTTTTGTTGCCGGCCATCACCCGCATGGCGAAATCCTGCCTGCCGCTTTTGCCGGGCGCGGCCTCCGCCGTGTAAACATGCGCGTCTCCCTCCGTTCCGTCCCGGCGCATGGCGACGGTCTGCACGCCCGACAGCTCGCCTTTGGGGTCAAGCTTTCCGAGGCAGACCTCCACCGTGACGTCGTCGGGCGACAGCCCGCCCAGCCATACTTTGGCGCGCAGCGTGACGCGTTCGCCCATGCGGATTTCGTGGTCGAGGCGCGGCGTGGCGTTCTTGATGTAGACTTTGGACCAGTTGTCCCTCACGCATTTGCGCCACTGTGCGGTGGCGCGGGCGATGCCGTCTGACAGCATCAGCTTGCCGTGGCGGTGAGCGGAGACGTAGAACCGGTCATAATACTCGCGCACCATGCGGTGGGTGCTGAAATAGGGCGTTATGGACTGCACCGAAATCTTGCATCTTTCTATCCATTTTTTCGGCAGGCCCAGTTCGCCGCGGTCGTAATAAAGCGGCGCTATTTCCTTTGAAATCAGGTTGCAGATGGCTTCGGACTCCACGTTGTCGCGCTCCGTTTCGTCGTTGTAATGCTCGGAGCCGCCTATCGCCCAGCCGATTTCCGGGCGGTAAGCCTCGCACCACCAGCCGTCGAGCACGGAGAGGTTGAGCACCCCGTTTATGGAGGCTTTCATGCCGCTGGTGCCGGAAGCTTCCATCGGGCGGGTGGGGTTGTTGAGCCACACGTCCACGCCCTGCACCATATAACGGGCAACGTTCATGTTGTAGTCTTCCACGAAAATCAGCTTTCCTTTGAAACGCGGGTCGCTCATGAGGCGGGCGATATACTTGACGAACTCCTTGCCGTGCACGTCGGCCTGGTGCGCCTTGCCGGCGAAAACAAGCTGCACCGGCATGGCGGGATTGTTGATGATGGCGGCCAGCCGGTCCAGGTCGCGGAACAAAAGCGTGGCGCGCTTGTAGGTGGCGAACCGCCGAGCGAACCCGATTGTAAGCAGCTTGGGGTCGAGAATCCTGTCCGCTTCGTCGAGCACGGTAACGTCGGCGCCCTGGCGCGCCAGCTGGCGCTTGTAGCGGCCCCTGATGAGTCCGATGAGTTTTTGCTTGCGCAGCATGTGCACGTCCCAGAACTCGGCGTCGGGAATCTGGCGGATTCTGCCCCAGTCGCAGGCGTCGGACGGATTTGCCGCGCAGTCGGGGTTTTGCGCGAGGTGCTTGACGTAAAGGTTAAGATGCTCGTGGCTTATCCAGGAGCTGGTGTGCACGCCGTTGGTGATGCTGTGCACGGGGATTTCGCTCGTGGGCAGGGCGGGCCAGACGCCGCGCCACATCTCGCGCGAAACCTCGCCGTGCAGCTTCGACACGCCGTTGAGAAACGCCGCCAGCTTGAGCGCCACCACCGTCATGCAGAATGTGGTGGATTTGGCGTCCTCCTTGCCGAGGCTCAGAAACTCGTCCCAGGTCAGGCCCAGCTCGCGGGAATAGGGTTCGAGGAAGCGGCGCACCAGTTCGGGCTCGAAATGCTCGTTTCCGGCGATGACCGGGGTGTGCGTTGTGAACACGGAGCTTGACCACACCGCCTCGCGCGCCTCGTTGAAATCCAGGCCTTTCTGGCGCATTGTCTGGCGTATCCGCTCGAAAAGCAGGAACGCCGAATGGCCTTCGTTGATATGGTATACCGTCGGATGTATGCCCATGAGCTCCAGCGCGCGCACGCCGCCCAGGCCCAGCACGATTTCCTGCTTTATGCGGTTTTCGCGGTCGCCGCCGTAAAGCTGCTCGGTGATAAGGCGGTGCTGCGGCGGATTTTCGGGCAGGTTGGTGTCCAGCAGGTAAAGCGAGACGCGGCCCACCGGCACGCGCCATATTCCGACGCTGATGGTTTCGTTCGCCAGCGGCACGGTGACTTGCAGAGGGGCGCCTTTGGCGTCGCGCACTTTTTCGACGGGCATGTTGGCCCAGTCGTTTTCAGGGTAACGCTCCACCTGCCAGCCGTCGCGATTGAGCACCTGCTGGATGTAGCCGCGCTGATAAAACAGCCCCACGCCGACCAGCGGCAGTCCCAAATCGCTGGAGCTTTTCAAATGGTCGCCGGAAAGCATTCCGAGACCGCCCGAATACATGGGCAGCCCCTCGCCGATGCCGAACTCCATCGAGAAATAGGCGGCGAGCATGTCGCTTTCCTCCGGCTTGCGGTTGTTGTCGAACCACTTCGGGCTGGACATGTATTCGCGGAAAGTGCGGTGCACCTTGTCGAGAGTTTCCAGAAATTTTGCGTCCTGCGAGAGTTCCTGCAGGCGCTGGGGGTTCACGTTGCCCAGAATCCATTTCGGGTTTCGGTGGGAGCGGTGCCAAAGCTCGTCGTTGACGCCGACGAACATCATTATGGCCTCCCAGTTCCAGGTGAACCACATGTTTTGCGAAAGCTCGGTGAGAGCTTTGAGGTTATCGGGCAGTATGGGGGTTACGTTGAACGAGTTTATTTTCATCGCGCAGTCCTTTACATGGAAAAATCGCTCTGCCCCTGAGTTTTACGGAGCATAAGCACAGTATATCAAAATTGGGATTTAGCGCGCGGGCGGACGGCGCAGTTTGAGGATTTTCGCCGGTTTTCGCGGCGGCCTGACGGACGCGCTCGTCGCGGACAGCGCGTTTTGAAAAGTCTCCGCTCCCGCTTTGACTTCCCGCAGGAAAGTGCCGCAGGCGGTTATCGAGAGGCCGGCGGCGTATGTTTCGCTGCTTTTCATAAGGGCGTAGGAAGAGTGGCCGGCCTCTTTTATGGCTATGAGAAGGTATTGTCCGTCCGGCGCGGATATTTTTCGCGCGGATTCCACCGCGCCTTTAAGGCAAAGCGGCTTGCCGTAGTATTCGGCGGGGGAGGCGGCTATTTTGGCGGAAGGAGTGATTCCCTCGGCGAATGCGCCCGCGGCAAACGGCATGAGAAGCGGGAACAGCAGGATTTTTTTCATTTTTTATCCTCGGTTTTAGCGGCGGACGCCGCGCCGGTTTTCTTGCAGGCCTGCTGGTGCTTGCGGCGGCAGGCCTGTTCGTAATCCTGAAGGGCGAACAGTTTTTCGCCGGCTTCCTCATATAAGTAGCCGCGCCGGTAGTAGCAACCGGCTATGTCGTAAGCCGTTTCCTCGACGATAAGCGGCTGGGGGGAATGCGGCGAAAGACTGGCGTATATTCCGGCGGAAAAGTCGCGCAGGGCGTTGAGCGCCTGGTCCTGCTCCTGGCTGGCTTCTCCCCGGCGGCAGTACGCCTCGCCCAGACGCGGCACGAAATTTTTTCCGGACGGCTGGCCGTCGTCCTGGCCGGTGGTTTTGCGGATGAAGGCGGAATAGTAATGCGCGGCTTTGCCGAGGTTGCCCTGCTGCTGATAGCATTTTCCCAATTCCAGCGCGTATTCCGGCGCGGCGTTTTTTTTGGCGTACCGCTGCGATTTGACGATGTCTTTTTCCGCGCCGGCGTATTCCTTCGCGCGGCAGCGCAGCATTCCCCGCCGCAGCAGGCTTTTGCGCGCCGTCTCCCGCAGTCCGTATTTTACGGCGGACAGCCAGGCTTTAGTGAAATCCGCTATTGCGCCTTTATCGTCGCGGGAGCAGAGCGATTTTACCGCGCCGCGCTGGTAGTAAAACGGCGCGCGCTGGATTTCGGGGACAAGCGCGGCGGCCAAATCGGTTTCGGCGGCGGCTTTTCCGCAGTCGCCCCGCACCAGCAGTATCTGCGCCATGCCCGAATGCGCGGTTACTGAAGCGGAGTCCAGCGCCAGGGCGAATTCCATCTGCCCGCGCGCGTCATCGGGACGGTTTAGCGCAAGGTAGCACATTGCCAGCCGTTCGTAGGCGAGGCGTTTTTCCAGCGGCGAATCAGTTTTTCCGTCCCAGTGCGCCAGCGCGTTCTTGTAATGGGCGGCTTTTATGGCGAAATCCGGCTCCGCGTCCGCCCTGGCCGCGATATCGGCAAAACGCGCCTCGTCCGCGAAAAGCGCTCCCGCCTGCATGAATACGGCGGAGAACACCAGCAGGAAGGCGCGGCATCTCATGCTATTTCCTGTCGAAAAAGGGGTTTTTCCCCGAGGCGCTCAGCGGGATGCCCAGCATAATTTTAATTTCAGGGCCGAGCAGCCCGAGTTCGCCCGCCGCGCGGCCTATGGTGTACATGACGCGGTTATCGGCGCGGCAGTCCATAGCCGCGCCCGCCGCGGAGCCGACGGCTATCCCCAAATCGTTGGCGTTGAAGAAACACGGCGCGGCGGGATTCTTGTTTTTATCCGCGCAGGCGGGAAAACCGCAAAGCCCGCAATCGAGCCCGAGCGCGGAAATTCTGGTGCCGATAAGCACGGCGCATTCCGAGTTGCGCAGATTCTGCGCGTCGCGCGCGAAAAAAGGCCGCTCAAGCCGTTTGGCCAGCTCTTCCATCTTCTCGGCGAGCTTTTCGATATCCGCGCCGTCAACCAGCGCGCATTCGATATTGTCAATGCCGCACGCCTTAGGCGCGGTGCGCGCCGCCAGCAGCATTTTGCGCGCGACGATTGCGGTTGTTTCGCCGCGCAACTCCTGCTCTTTTCTTACAGTCATTGTGCCTCCTGAAAAGCGTGGGTTCCCTTTTGCGTATTCTACTATTTTACTGTGTCCCGGGACTCGGCAAACAACATGCGCTTGTATGCAGGTTTTTTCATCGTTGCGGTTTTGCTGGAAAAACGTGCAGGGGTTTCTCATCGCCGTTGTTTAAGCGCGCCCTGTAACTTTATATACTTGATTATATGACAACCATCATACTGGGCGGCGGGCTCGCCGGGGTTTCGCTTTCGGCGTTTCTTGACGGGGAATCCATAATACTCGAAGCCGCGGGGCGCGCCGGCGGGCTGTGCCGCAGTTTCGATTTCGGGGGCGGAAAGTTCGATGTCGGGCCGCATATCCTTTTTTCCAAAAACGAAAAAGCGCTGTCCGAACTGCTTTCCTCCTGCCCGACGAACCGGCTGCGCCGCTCCAACAGGATTTTCCACGCCGGACGGTTTGTGAAATATCCGTTTGAAAACGAACTCTCCGCGCTTTCCGCCGGCGAGCGCGACCGCTGCCTGCGCGAGTTTCTGGACAATCCCTACAGGCCTTATCCGGCGCAAAACATGCTCCAGTTTTTCCTCAAAACATTCGGCGAGGGAATAACGCGGCTTTATCTCCAGCCTTATAACGAAAAAATCTGGAAATTCGACCCGGCTTTCATGGACACGCAGATGGTGGAGCGCATACCGCGCCCCCCGGATGAGGACATAAAAAAATCCGCCGCGGGCGAGGCCACCGAGGGCTACCTGCACCAGCTTTATTTCAACTATCCCAAAGAAGGCGGCATAGAATCGGTTGTGCGCAGTTTCGCCGCGCGCGCGCGCGGCAAGGCAAGCGTCCACGCCCCGGTCCAATTGCGCGCTATCGCCCGCACAGCGCGCGGCTGGCAGGTGGATACCGACAGGGGCGTTTTTACCGCGCCCAAAATCGTAAACTGCATGCCGTTGCACGAGCTTTTCCGGTATATTTCCCCGCCGGACCATGTCAAAGAGGCGCTCGCCGGACTCAAGTATAATTCCATACACATAATCGTCCTTAAAGCCAAAAAGGACGCCATCGGCGATAATTTCGCCGTCAATGTCGCCGACTGCGGGATAATATTCCACAGGATTTCAAAGCTCAACTTTCTGGGCGGGGCGTACGCTCCGGAGGGCGGCGGCTCGCTGATAATGGCGGAGATAACTTTCCGTCCGGGAAGCGATGCGGCTTCATGGTCCGACTCCGCGCTTATAGCCCGGGTCCGCGAGGATTTGCATTCAACCGGTCTTGTGGATAAAAATGATGTCGAGGACGCGGTTTGCAGAACGTTCAAATACGCCTACGTGATTTACGACCTCGCGCATAAGCAAAATAAGGCGCAGGTTATGAAATACCTCGACGAAACGGGCATACCCTGCTGCGGGCGCTTCGCCGAATTCGAGTATCTTAATATGGACGCCATAATCGCCAGCTCGCTGGAAATGGCGGGACGGCTCAAAAAGCATGCCTGAAAAATTGAAAATATCCGTCGTGATGCCGAGTTTCAACGAGGAAGGCGCCGTCGGCCCGATGATAGAGGCCATACGCAAAAATTCCGTGCGGTTCGACACTGAAATACTGCTGGTGGATTCCAGCAAAGACCGCACCTGCGAAATCGCAAGGAGCATGGGGGCGCGCGTAATCAGCCAGCCGCCCAAAGGGCACGGCGTGGCGCTGCGCGCCGCGCTGGAAGCCGCCTCCGGCGATATCGTCATCACCTCCGATTGCGACAATACTTATCCGATGGAGTTCATTCCCGAACTGGCGCGTCTTATTTCGCAAGACGGTCTCGATATAATTTCCTGCAACCGCATGAACGCTTCGCTCGGCGCCGAGATGCCGGCCATGAACAAATTCGGCAACCGGCTGTTCGCGTTTCTGGTGCGGACGCTTTACGGCATCGGAGTTCACGACGTTACCACAGGCATGTTCGCCATGCGCAAAAAAGTGATAGAAACCGTCAGATTCGAGACCAATTATTCGCTTCCCTGCGAGATAATCGTGCGCTCAGTCCGCTCGGGGTTCAGGCATAAGGAAATCAGCATCCCCTACCGCGTCAGGATAGGCGAGGTTACGCTCAACCGCTGGCGCAGCGGCAAGGCGTATCTCAAGTGCATTCTCAACTATCGTTTCGGGCTGGGAATAAAACCGGAGGAGTTATGAAAACCCTTTTGACCGGCGGCGCCGGATTTATCGGCAGCCATCTGGCGGACCGGCTGCTCGCCGAAGGGCATTGCGTGGCGTGCGTGGATGATTTGAGTCTGGGCCGGCGTGAAAATATCGCGCACAATCTCGGCAATCCGCGTTTCAAGTTCATAAAAGCCGACGCGGCGGACGCGCGCGCGCTGGAGGCGGTTTTCAAAAGAAGCAGGTTCGACTGCGTTTTTCACCTTGCCGCCAATTCCGACATACGCGCCGGAGGGGATTGCCCCGACATAGATTTTAACCGCACATTCCTCACCACGTACCGCGTGCTGGAGGCGATGCGAAAATACGGGGTTAAAAAGCTTGTTTTCGCTTCCACTTCGGCTGTTTACGGCGAGGGCGGCAAGGCTTTCGGCGAGGACAGCGGCCCGCTCTCGCCCGTGTCGCTTTACGGCGCGGGCAAGCTGGCTTGCGAGGCGTGGATAAACGCCTTCTGCGCCAATTTCGGCATGCAGTCCTGGATAATCCGGTTTCCCAACGTAGTCGGCCCGCGCGCCACGCACGGCGCGCTGTTCGATTTCACGAACAGGCTGCGCGAAAACCCGCGCAAGCTTCTGATACTGGGAAACGGCAGGCAGAAAAAACCCTATCTCCACGTCCGCGACCTTGTGGATGGCATACTGTTCGTTTTCAAGCGCGCAAAAGCGCGAATCAACGTCTATAACGCCGCGGGCGAAGGCGTTACCACGGTGGACGAGATAGCGCGCGCCGCCGTCTCGGCGGCGGGGTTGAAAAATGTCATATTTTCCTATACCGGCGGATCTCGCGGCTGGAAAGGCGACGTGCCGCGCTTTCGCTACGACATCACGAAAATAACCCGGCTGGGCTGGAAGGCGTCCATGAGCTCCGTCGCGGCGGTGCGCGCCGCCGCGCGGGAATTGTGCGAAGGGACTTGCGGCAAATGAAAGCCGTGATACTGGCCGGCGGACGCGGCGCGCGGCTGGGCTGCCTGACGGACAAAATGCCCAAGCCGCTGGTGCCGATATGCGGCGTCGCGCTGATAGAATGGCAGTTGAAGCTGTTTAAGCGCTACGGGGTGGGCGAAGTCTTCATTCTAAGCGGCTACCTCGCCGGAGAGCTGGAGCTTGCCCTCGGCGGCGGCGGGGAATACGGGCTGAAAATCCGCCACGTTGTCGAGAAAGAGCCGCTCGGCACGGCGGGCGCGCTAAAGCAGCTTGACGGCGTTCTCCGTGACGATTTTTTCGTCGTCTACGGCGATATCATGTTCGATATGGATTTGCGCCGCCTGCTGGATTTTCACCGCGCGAAAAAAAGCCGCTGCACTCCCGTATTGCATCCCAACGACCATCCGTTCGACAGCGACCTTGCGGATACGGACCGCGAAGGCCGCGTCACCGCCATGCATGCAAAACCTCATCCCGGGGGGCAATGGCTTAAAAATCTCGCCAACACCGGCGTGTACGTTTTCTCCCCCGAGGTTTTGAGGCTTATTCCCGCCGGACAAAAAAAGGATTTCGCCGGAGATATATTGCCGGCGCTGCTGAACAAGCTGCCCGTCTACGGTTATGTCACGCCGGAATACCTCAAAGACGCCGGCACGCCGGAGCGATTGGAAAAAGTGGAAAAGGATTTGCTCTCCGGCAGGATAGCCGCCTTCAATCTGAGAAACAAAAGACGGGCGGTTTTCCTCGACCGCGACGGCGTGCTTAACGCCAACCGCGACCATGTGGGACGCCTGGAGGATTTCGAGCTTCTGCCCGGCGCGGCGGCGGCGGTCAGAAAAATAAATTCGCTGGGGCTGCTCGCGGTCGTCGTCACCAACCAGCCCGCCGTGGCGCGCAATCTGTGCAGCCTCGACGGCCTGGAGACGATACACCGCAAAATGGAAACGCTGCTGGGCCGCGAGGGCGCGTATCTGGACGCCATTTATTACTGTCCCCATCATCCCGATAAAGGCTTCCCCGAGGAAAATCCCGCCTATAAAATAGAGTGCGGGTGCCGCAAGCCCAAAACCGGCATGATAACCCGCGCCCGGGCGGACCTGAACATCCGGCTCGAAGGCTCTTATCTTGTCGGCGACGCGGCGCGCGATATCGAATGCGGCCGCCGCGCCGGACTGACCGCCATTCTCGTCGGCGACGGGCGCGGTAAAGCCGCCGGAGCGGACTTTGAGTTTGAGGACCTCACCGCCGCTGCGGAGTTCATCGCCAAACGGGAAGCGCAGTGATGCGGCGTTCTTTTCCCGCGCCTGGTTTTGAGACGTTGGTTTGCCGCGCGCTTCCTTTCATAACCGCAGCCTGGATCGTCTTTATTTTTCTTTCGCTCAAATTCCATTTCCTTGACGGCTTTCTCGCGACCGCCTGGCACGGGCGGATGGGGTTCGATTTTTTCGCCGTGCCGCGCGGCTTCATAAACCTCATCCACGCAAAAAGCATTTACGCCACGCGCGCCTGCGGCTGGGGGCCTTATTCCACCTGGTACCCGTACCATCCCGCGCTGGCGGTCTTGGCGGGCTCGTGGCTTTCGCTGTTTAAGCCGTGGGCGGCGTTTTGGATATTTGCGGCGTTCTCCGTCGGAACGCTGCTGTGGTGCGCGCGGCTTGTCGGGTCGCTTTCGTCGGATTCCCTGCCCCGCCGCATGTGCTATGCGGTGTTTCTGCTGCCGCTGCCGGTTTACCTGATGATTTGGAACGGGCAGATGCACGTTTTTCTTGTAGCGGCGTTTTCGCTGGTTTTTTACGATATGGCGCGGATTTCCCGCGGCGGCGCAAACGCGGACGGCGTGCGTCCCGCGCTCATGGCGGGGATTTTGCTTTCGCTGTTTTCAAAGCCGCTGATTGTTCTGGCGCTGCCCGCCATTTTCGCCGTGAAAGCCTGCCGCAAAACAGTGCTGTGGAGCGCGGGGATATACGCCGCCGTTTCCGCGCTTTTTTTATTCACGCCGGCTTTGAATCCGCGGGGAATCGGTTTTGTCCGGCTGCTGGACGCGGTTTTGCATCCTGAAAGCATATTCCGCTTTGAAGTTTACAGAGGGGTGCCGCTCAGGACTTACCGCCCGGAAATTGCCGCCGACAACGCGATTCACTGGCTGAACATGCGTTTTCGCGCCGGCGTCAGCCAGCCGGACCATTTCGAGATAATGTCTTTTTCCGCCTTTCTTGAGAACTTGACCGGGTGGACGCCGCCGAAATTTTTTCTTAAACTGCCCTCGCTCGTCATAGCCGGTTTCAGCATATGGCTTTTTTTCGTGAAGGATGCAGTGCGCCGCGCACGGGGCGCGCTGTTTGTCGCAATGATGGCCAGCCTTTCTTTTTTCCTGTCCTATGAGACCGTTTACGAGTATCATTACGCGGCGGCGCTGCCCGCGCTGGCGGCGCTGCTGGCGCTTTATGCGGGGAAAACGGGACTCTCCGCGCGGCTTGCAAAATGGTTCTGCGCCGCCGGCGCGCTGTTTTTCGCGCCCACGTCGTACTTTTGGCTGAGGAATGCCGACTACGGCTTTCACCGTGAAGCCACGGCGCGGCTTAACGATATTTATGTGGCGGTTTTCACCGGCGGGCATGTTTACGACTGGGCCCTCCCCATGATTCGCTGGAACCGCGTGCTGCCCGCCGCGGCGATGTTCGCGCTTTTGATTCCGCTTGCCTGGCTGGCGCTGCGGGGGGAAAATGGCAATGCCTGAAACCGCCCGCCGGCCCGCGCTCTCGAAATTTCTGGACAAATGGCTTTATGCGATGACCGGCGCGTATGTTCTGCTGATGCTGTTATCGCTCCGGTATCGGTTCCTTGACCCGTTCATCGCCACCACCTGGCACGGCAAGATTGGGCTGGATTTTTTTGCGGTGCCGCGCGGTTTCATAAATTTGCTGCACGGCAAAAGCATTTACGACACCTGGGCTTTCGCGTGGGGGCCGTACGCCTCGTGGTATCCGTATCATCCGGCGGCGGCGGTGCTCGCCGGCTCCTGGCTTTCGCTTTTCAGCCCGTGGGCGGCTTACGGCGTGTTTGTGGCGGTCTCGCTTGCGATTCTGATTTACTGCGCCCGTCTGGCCGGGCGGGGATTGGAGGATTCTCTTTCGCGGAAAGCGCTTTATTTCCTGTTTCTCTGTTCGCCCTGCGCGTATCTTATGCTGTGGAACGGGCAGCTGCATGTGCTGACGGTGCTTTCCGTCTCGCTTATCGCCGCCGAATTGTTTGACGCCGCGAAAAATCCCGGCGTCGCGGGACTGCGCGTCAGACTGCTGGCCGGAGTGTTGTGCAGCCTGCTTTCAAGACCGCTGATACTGCCCGCGCTGCCGCTGCTGTTCGCGGTTAAAAAGTTCCGTGCGACAATGCTTTGGTCGCTCGGGATATATGCGGTCGTTTCGCTGCTTTTCCTTGCCGTGCCCGCGCTTAATCCGGCGGGCGCGGGTTTTGACGCGCTGGTGGACGCTGTCGTGCATCCGGGGCATATTTTCCAGCGCGCGCTTGACGGAAACATCATCCGGCTTACTTATAAAACCGCGTTTCTGCATGACAACGCGATACACTGGCTTAACATGCGCAACCTCAGCGCGGTCGTACGCGCGGACGTGTTCGAGTTCATGTCGCCGTCGAGCTTTTTCGCCGATATCTGCGGCGGCGTCAATCCGGTCCTGTTCAAGCTGCCGCTGCTCTTGCTGGGGGTGTTTTCGCTGGGTTTGTTTTTCATAAAAGACCAATTCGCGCGCAACCGCGCGGCGGTTTATGTGTTCGCGTTTTCGGTGCTGGCGTTTTATATGGCGTACGATTCCGTCTACGAGTATCATTTCACCACGCTGCTGGCTGTCGCGGCGTTTTTGTTCGCCGCGTATCAGCGCGGCGCGCAGGGTTTCAGAAACGGCACGGTGCGGGTTATCTGCGCGGCTTGCGCGCTGTTTTATGTTCCCACTTCCTATTATTGGGTGCGCAACCCCGATTTCGGTTATCACGGCGCGCGGACCGCCGCCTGGCCTTTGAAAAGCATTCTGACCGTGCTTGACGCGCAGCCATATGCCTGGGCGCTCTGGATGATACGGCTTTTGCGGGTCGTGCCCGTGCTTGCGCTGTTTGCGGCCATGTCATATATAATAATAGTGGAATTGCGAAAAGGAATTTCGGATGGACGGGAAAACTAAAACCATCATAATCGGCGCGGGGCCGGCCGGACTTACGGCGGCCTGCGAACTGGCCTCTTCGGGCAGGGCGGACGTGACGGTTTATGAGGCCGATTCCTGCGCCGGCGGCATTTCCCGCACGGTGAAATACAAAAACCGCCGCATAGATATCGGCGGGCACCGCTTTTTTTCCAAGTCGGACAGGGTGACGGAGTGGTGGAAACGGCTGCTGCCCGTGCAGGGCGCGCCCGCGCGGGACGATATCGCGCTCAACCGCATTCTTTTTTCGCCGGACCCGTCCGGCCCCGACCCGGAACGCGCCGACGACGTGCTGCTGGTCAGGCGGCGCGTCTCGCGCATACTGCACGGCGGTAAATTTTACGATTATCCCGTTACATTGTCGGCGCGGACTCTGGCGAATCTCGGCGCGCTGCGCGCTTTCAGAATCGGCTGCGCATATCTGCGGCGCCGGCTTTTTCCGCTGAAGCCGGAGCGTTCGCTTGAGGATTTTTACATAAACCGATTCGGCGGGGAGCTTTACCGCGCGTTTTTCCGCTCGTATACCGAAAAAGTCTGGGGGGTGCCCTGCTCGCAAATCAAGCCCGACTGGGGCGCGCAGCGCGTGAAGGGGCTTTCCGTCGCGGGCGCGCTGTCTCATGCCGTTAAAAAGCTGCTGGGAATTTCGCGTCCGCCGCGCGAAGTGGAGACCAGTCTTATCGAGCGGTTTTTGTATCCCAAATTCGGACCGGGGCAGTTGTGGGAAAAAGCCGCCAATGTCGCCGCGGAAAAAGGCGCGAATATTTTTTACCGCCACAAAGTCGTGGGACTCAAGCTTGAAAACGGCGCGATAAAATCCGCGCTGGTCAAAAATCTGGAGACGGGCTGCGTTTTCGAGCGGGAAGCCGATAATTTCATCTCCACCATGCCGGTGAAGGATTTGGTGGAGGCCATGAACGGCGGGGCCGTGCCGCCGGAGGTACGCAAGACGGCGCAAGCGCTTTCATACCGCGATTTCGTGACGGCGGGGCTGTTCTACCGAAAAATAAAAGCCGCTGATGACACCGGGGCCGCGGGGCCCGGCCTCGTGCCGGACACGTGGATTTATATACAGGAGCCGCAGGTGAAGATGGGCCGGCTTCAGATTTTCAACAACTGGAGCCCGTATCTCGCGGGCGAGCCGGAGGGCGTCTGGCTCGGCCTGGAATTTTTCTGCAGCGAGGGCGACGATTTCTGGAATTTGCCCGACGACGAGATAGCTAAAATCGCCGCGCGAGAGCTGGCCGCGATAGGTTTCGCCGATGAGAGCGAATTGCGCGATTCGACCGTGGCGCGTTCGCTCAAAACCTATCCCGGCTATTTCGGCGCGTACGCGGATTTTCCCGTCGTGCGCGGTTTTATCGACACGGTCAAAAACCTTTATCCCGTCGGCAGAAACGGGATGCATCGTTACAACAACATGGACCATTCCATGCTGACCGCCATGAAGGCAGCGGAGATAATACTGGGCTCCGGCGAATCCAAAACGGCGATATGGAACATCAATTCGGAGGAGGACTACCACGAAAGCAGGCAATCCTGACCGCGCGGCTTTCCGGCCCGTCCTGGCGCTTTATTCGGCGGCGTTCGCCTGCCTGCTTCCGTTTTTGCGCTTTCATATAGACGCCGACGGCATTTCCTATCTGTCCATCGCAAAGCATTATCTGGACGGCGACTTCGCGCGGGCGGTGAACGGTTATTGGGGGCCGCTGCTGTCTTGGCTTATTGCGCCGTTCATGGCGCTGGGCGCAAATCCGCTTGTCGCCGCCAAACTGGCGGGATTTGCAAGCGGGCTTTTGGCGCTTTGGGGGGTGCGGCGGCTGTGCGCGGCGTGGCGGTTGTCTAAAAGCGCGGAGACGGCTGTGCTGTTCACGTCGGTGCCGCTCGCGCTGTCTTTTTTCGCCGAGGTGATTTCGCCGGACCTCCTGGTGGCGGGATTGCTGGCGCATTATCTTGCCGGAGTGTTTTCTGAAAGGTTTTCGGAAAGCGAGCACGACGGTCCGGTCTGCGGCGCGCTGGGCGCGCTGGCCTATCTCGCCAAGGGGTATGCGCTGCCGTTTTTTGTCGCGCATTACGCGTTTGTCTGCGCGTATAAATCGTTGGCCGCGCAGCCGGAGGCGCGGAGGCGTTTGTTCAAAACCTGGCTTTCCGGGATGGCGGTTTTCGCGCTTTTATGCGCGCCGTGGGTTACGCTGCTGAGCGTGAAATACGGCAAGTTCACGGTGACAACCACGGGCCGTTATAACCGCGCCGTCGTGGGGCCGTCATACCGCGGGCATCCGGTGAATTATGAGGGTTTTTATCCGCCGGCGAACTCAGGGGCGGTAAGCGTTTGGGAGGACCCGTCGGTTATTCCGGTCAGGCCGTGGGGGATGTTCGATTCCGGAGCGGCTTTCTCGCATCAAATTGGAATAGCGGCGCGGAATTTGCTGGCGGAGTTGAGCGCGTTTCAATCGGTTTCCTGCTTCGCGCCGGCGATACTGCTCGCGCTTTTGTTTCTGGCCTTTGAAGCCGGTGGACAGGGCGCGTTGGCGGCGCTTGCGGTTGCCACCATAGCGGTTTATTGCGCGGGTTACATCCCGATTGTCGCGCGCGCGCGGTATCTGTATATCGCGTATCTGCTGCTGCTGGCGGCGGGGGGAAAATTGCTGGAAACGGGAGTGCTGAAATTCGCTCTTTCGCGCGCGAAGACGGCGGTGCTTTCGGCTGTATTTTTCGGCTCGTTTCTGATGGCTCCGGCGGTGAATCTGGCGCAGTCGGTCAATTCGGGAAAGGAGATATACGCGCTTTCCTCGAAACTGGGCTGTCTCTTGCCGCCGGGGGTGAAAATAGCGTCCAATACCCGCTGGATGGAAACGCTTTACCTCGCTTATTTCGCCAACGCCCGCTATTACGGGCAGGCCGCGACAGATTCCAATCCGCGCGCGCTGGCCGCCCAGCTTGACGCGCTTGGTGTGCAATTATTTTTCGCCTGGCGGGAGCGCCCGCTCAGCCCTGAAGGCTGGCGCGAAATCACCGGCGGAGTTTATCCGGGGCTGCTGGTTTTTTCCCCGCCCGGGGTTTTGGAGAGACGCGATACAGCCCGTACTCCGAGCCGCCCTGCGAAAACAGCGCGTAGGGCGAAAGGTTGAAACCGGCGGTCATTTCTTTATCGAGCCTGTCAAACCCCATCATCTTGAATTCCGTCGTTATATCCCGCAGATAAAGCGGGCATTGCGAGCGCAGCGGCGCCTCCCGCACCGGCGGCAGGCGCAGAAATTCGTCGGTGCAGACGGTGGAGTAAAAAGAGGCGGCTTTCACCATTACCGGCGCGTTCGCGATGATGACGCAGTTGTCCGGCACGATTTTTTTGATATCTTCGAGCATTTTGGTTTCCAGTTCGGTTTTCGGCTCGCGTATGCGCGCCTGCCTGTAATAACGCGGCATTCCGACGGCAAGCCACGCGCCCGTAACGACCGCCAGCCAGCCGAGCCGCCGGGACTGGCGCAGCAAAAACGGCAGCCGGAACCCCGCCGCGGCGAATATGCAAAATGCCGGATAAAAAAACAGGTAAAGCTTGGTTTTGGGAAACAGCTCTAACGTCGAGCCGTAGGTGTTGAACCAGGCGGAGAAATAGAAAACATACAGCAGCGCCGCCCACAGCCCGAGCCATGACGCGGCTTTGCGGTTTTTTACGAAAAGATAAGCCGCGCCCGCCAGCGCCGCCAGTGTGAACGCCGTCGGGTGCAGGCTGCCGTCGAAAAACTTCACTCCCCAATGCAGCGTGTTCTGCCAGAGGTTTGAGAGGCTGATATTGCTGCCGTGCGCCGTTCCCGCCGACTCGATTTCAATCCAGTTGGAGGAAGACTGGAATCTGGCGAATATCAGCAGGTTCGGCAGCGCGAGCGAAAGCGCGCAGAGCCACGGCAGGAAAAACCCGGCCTTTCGTTCCGTCTTGATTTCAGACAGCAAAAAAATCCCCGCCGCGAAGAGCCCGAAAAGTATCATATTTTCGGGGCGTATCTGCGCGGACATAGCCCAGGACAGCAGCGCCAGCCACAGCAGCCTGCGGTTTGGAGTCTTGTAATACAGCGCGGAAAAAAACGCCGACAGTACGGTGAAAAACAGCGACGCCGTTCCGGTTTCCGCCGAGGCGGCCCAGGTTATGGCGTACGGAAAAAACGCCAGCAGGAAGGCTGAAATCGCCGCAATGGCGAAACTGCCGGTCAGCGCAAATCCCAGCGCGAACTCCGCGAGCGGGGCCAGCATCCCCAGCAGGATGGACATTCCTATGGCGGAGTAGCCGCTTATCCCTCCGAGGAGATAGGCGAGCGCGGTCAGGAAAGGCCAGCCTATCGCCTTCGCGTAACCCGGCGCCCAGCCTTTCACGAGGATGTTTTTTGCCGCCTCCATATACCAGAATTCGTCAATATATATGAGATGCTTTTTTCCGGCCAGGAAAATGTAAACGCAGGCCTGAATCGCGGTAAGCGCGCCGGCAAACCAGAGCGCTTTTTTGCCGGCGGGGCGCAGCGCGTTCATGATATCGCTTCTGGAAAGCCAGACGCATAACAGCAGCGCGGATAAATTCAGCGCGGCGAGAACGGGCAGCAGCCTGCAAATAACTTCGTTCATTTTATTTTCCTGAATACGTAGATATCCGGCCCAGGCCTGCTGACCCCGCAGAATCCGCTGAAGGGGACGAAGAAGGCGTCATGCACGTCGTAGCTGTTGCGCGTCTGGTCCGGGGCGAACGCCTCAAATTGCGCGATTTGTGTGTAGCGGTCCTGGAGAATGCCGGCCAGTCCCTTAGGAATTTTTGAATTGAACGGCTGGTACGGCAGCACTATGTAATCCGGCTCCGCCGGCTTGCCGGATGAATCCGAGAAAACGGACGAGTCGGGGTCGTAAGAAATCTTTTCATGGCCGCAGCCGCCGCTTTTTGCCAGCAGTTTCCGCCGCGCCTTGTAAAGCTCCGCGCGAAATCGCGAGTTTTGCGCCGCTGCGGAGGCGGCGGCGCGGTCGAGGTAATCCGCGTTCCATTCGAACGGCAGTTCTGTGTAGACGGTTCCCGCCTGGTATATCCCGGACTGGCAGTCAAGCGAGGCCGACAGCGCCTGCGCTGCCAGCGCGCGGTTGTCTTTTCTGCCGAGGATGAGGTCGAAGTCGGCTATGCGCGCCGCCGACGGGCCGATTATGCAGACCGGTATGAGCAATACAGCCGTGCGGTATGGCCTGCCCTCCAGCAAGCGCGCCGCGCGCCAGGCGAAATAGCCCGCCGCGGCGCACAAAAACGGCAGCAGCGGCACGGCGTAACGCACGAACGCGGAATTAGTTCTGGCAAGCACCGCAAAGTATACCGCCGGAAATACGGACAAGCCCGCGAATTTGCGCCAGTCGTCGCGGGCAAGCAGTGCAAGTCCGCCCGCGGCGCAGGCCGCCAGCGGACCGCCCAGTCCCTCATATAATGAGAATTTCAGGTGGTAAAGCCAGCTGCCTCCCGTCAGGAAGCCGTGCAATTGCCGGTGGTAGCGGTAATACTCCAGCGTCTTGCGGAAATCCAGGAAGGCGAACGGCGTGGTGATGAAAAAAACGCCGATAAGTCCGGCTGCGAAAGCCCACGGACGCAAATCCCGCGCAGCGGATAGAAACGGTTTTTTTTTGTCCGAACGGTTGATTAGATGCGCCGCCAATATGTGAAACGCCATCAGCACGCCGACGTACTTGGTTCCCGCCGCCAGTCCGGCGAACAGGCCGGAAAGCAGGTAATCACGTACGGTTTTCGTGCGCAGGCTCCTGAGCGCGTAGAAGGCCGAAAGCGCGATGAAAAGCGTCAGCGGCACGTCCAGCACGCCGAAATGCGAATCCCGCGCGTGCAGATAGCAGAACGCGGCGAAAAAAGCCGAATAGATTCCCGCTTGCGCATCCGCCAGTTCGCGCGCTATCAGGTAGCAGACCGGTATCGTCGCAACGCCCGCAAGCGCGCCGAGAACGCGGGCCGAGAGGAAAAAAAACGCGGGGTTTTCAGCGTAACGGCTTATCAGAAAATGGTAAATGTCAGCTCGGCCGCCGGAGATTACGGCGTAAGCCGCGTAGACGGCGGAAAGCAGATAGGAAAAAAATGTCGGGTACACCAGGCTTGCGGGGACAAGCCTGTCGCCCAGCAATTGTATTGATATTCCGATAATGGCGGACTCGTCGGGCCGGGCTTCCGTGAAAGGCAGCCCGAAATTTATGGACCAGAAACGCAGCGCCGCCGCGCAAACCATCGCCGCCGGCGCCATTATGCGCGGGTTCAGGAAAATGTCGCTTTTCCAGCGGGTCATTTTAGGTGAGGGAGACGCGGTTTTTTTGCCGTTTTCACGACGGTTTCGTCCCGCAACTGGAGAATAACGGCTCCGCCGTTTTCGTAGAGCGTCTTAAAGCGGTTGTCCGCGTTGTTATGCTTGTAAAACGGCGAAATTTTGAGAGCGTAGACGTATTCCGAGCCGAAAACGTCTTTTATCGCCGTATAGGCGTCTATTTCGAGGGCGCCCCATTGAATGGCGTCGTAAAGCCTGGCCGAGGCGGGTTTGACATAATGCATGTATATCGGGTCCAGCGCGTTGATGTAATAATTGCCTGGGCTGTAAAGGGCCAGCATATGCGAATCGCTCCATGCCGAGTGGAAGACGTTTGCGCCCGGCGGAACAAACGAGCTCAGTTTCATGGCCGCCTCCTGCGCCGCGCCGATAAAACTGGTGCGCTGCCGGATGCGTTCGCTTACGGTTTGCATGGCAATTGCGATGCCCGCTGCGCAGGCGGCGAGCCAAAGGCAGGAAAAAAGGGCTTTGACTCGCCGTGAAGGAGGCGCGGCTGATAAATCTCCCCAGAAGGCCGCCGCGGCAAGAAGCGCGACGGGCAGCGCCTGATGATTGAACCGCACCGAACCGGCGGCCAATACGCAAAAGACCTGCGCCGAGGCGATAAAAAACAGCGTGGCGGAGGAGAGTTTCGGGCGCAGCGTGACGGCGGCCCAGAACATCAGCCCTGCCGCCGCGAAAAGTGGTATATTGCTGCGGATGGCGGCGTCGGTCGCGGCGGGAAGCAATTCGGTGCCGAAAGGTATGGTTTTATCGAGATGCGCGTAGTAAGGAGCGAGAAAGGCGTTGACATACACCGTCGCCAGATTGAACGGGAAGTTCGGATGGATGATGTAGCCGGCCAGCAGTCCGAGCAGGCAGTAGGCCAGCGTGTCCTGATGGAACTCGCCGTCTTTTGCCTTGCGGATGCCCTCGCACAACGCGGCGAAAAAAATCATGGTGAACGCTGAAATGTGGGCCAGCGCGAACAAAGCGCATATGATGAAAACGCCCCATTTGCGCTTTTGCGCCATGAAATGCAGTCCCAGCAGGGTCAGCGTTATCGCCAGCGTGGCGGGGCGCAGATAGAGCATGTAGGTCACGAAAACCGGCGAAGCCAGAAACGCCGCCAGCAGCGCGGCGGCGGCGAACCCTCCCGCGTAACGGCGCAGCAGCGCGGCGGCGGCGGCGATGAAAATGCCGTCCATAAACACGGCGGCCAGCTTGCCCGCCAGCAGCGGGTTTTTGAAGACCGCCAGAAACGGCAGGGTGATAATGTGGAGCAGCAAATCCTTGTCGGCGTAGGCTTCCCGCAGCATCGAAAATCGAAACCAGCCGAGACTGTGCGGAAAGCCCGATTTCAGCATTAGGCGGGTCACCGCCATGTGGTAATATTCGTCGAAATCGAGAAAAACGGGGGGGGAGATTTTGAGATATGCCAGCACTCCGAACACAATCGCGGCGGTTAAAGCGCAAGCCGCGATACTCAAGTCGAACTTGCGTATCTTCGTCAACATCAGAATTTGGCGGGAGAAACGGGGTAACGCGCGTCCATATACGTGTTGCCTGTGAGCGCGCCTGTCTGGTCTATTGCCAGCGCGCCCCGCCAGACGCTTGTTTTGCATACGGCTTTATTGGCGCAGGAGTTGCGGTTCGCTGTGGCCTGGAATGTTGCATGCTCCGAATCGTTCGATTCCACGCTGTAGCAGAAATCGCAGGTGTTGGCGCATTGCGAGGGTGCGCTTACGCAGGCGTTGATAAAACTGGAATCCAAAAAATCCGAGAGCGAGTTTATTCCAGACACGAATTTTCCGTTTTGCGCCTTGTAAAGCCTTTCCGCCGTCCAGATGCTTTCCAGATGCGCGCCGGCGATATCCACGCGGGTATGTTCGAACGCTCTTTGAAAACGGGGAACGCCGAAAGCCGCCATAATGCCTATGACAGTGGCCGATACCATCAGTTCCAGCAGGGTGAACCCCGCCAATCGCCGCCGCGCGCGAAGCAATTTCATATTCCGCATATAGTATATCACAATAGATTGCCGCTTGAAAAAACAACACGGGCGGTTCCGTGAAGAACCGCCCGTGCCTGACATATTCTTACGCCGGTAGGCCTAGTTGGCCATCGGGTTGATGTCCACCGGGATGTTGCTGTCGGTCATGTAGCCAGTCTCGGTGAATCTGACGACATATTTGCCGTAGCCGGCGCTACTGCCGGTTCTGAAGAGCGACAGAGACCAGTTGGCTTCGCCCGGGGTGACGGGGCCGATGCTGAAGTACTTCGGGGGCGGGAAGCTGATATCCAGCAACGCGGGGTCGTTGGAGTAGGCTCCTGAGCGGCTGGCGTATCTTTCCTGCGCGGAGCGCACGGCGGAAAGATAGTTATAGGCTTCGCTGGCTTTCGATCTTTCCACAGCCTGGCGGAAGCGCGGAACGCCGAACGCGGCCAATACGCCGATGATTACGATGACGACGGCCAATTCGACTAGGGTGAAACCACGATTATTTTTCATAAGACACCACCTTTTGTGTTGGTTAGAAGCCTGCTGAGACGCGAAAGCTTCTACTAAGAGTGTAGCTTTCCGCGCGGGAAAATGGAAGGCTTTCTTGTGTAACTTTTGGGCAACGCGGCTCAATTTGCGTAGCCGTCACCCGCCGGAAAGCTGGAACATGGGCAGGTATACCGAACCCAGCATGAAGGCCACCACGACGCCCATGCCTATCACGATGACGGGCTCCATGAGGCTGGTCAGGCGCAGGGTCATAAGCTCAACCTTGTCCGCGTAATACACCGCTACGACATCGAGCACGTCGCTTAGCTTGCCCGATTCCTCCCCCATTTTCACCATGCCGACGGTCAGATTCGTGAAAAGGCCGGTGGCCTGCATCGCGCTGCCGAGGTCCGAGCCGGTGGAGACGCGGTGGTATATCATGCCGAGCGCGTCGCGGTAAACCGGATTTTCGTTGAAACTCTTCTGAGTGGAGTCGAGAGCCTCCATCATGGGCATGCCGCTCTTCATTAGCAGCGCCATATTGCTTGAGAAGGCCTCCATCGCGGACTGCACCAGCAGCTCTCCCACGAGCGGCATGGCCATCGCCATGGCTATCAACTGCCTGCTGCCGGATTCCGTTTTGTTGTACGCGCGCACGGCGAACACGAAGGCCGTGATTCCCAGCACCAGATATATGCCGTAATGCTGAAGGAAGCTGGATGCGTTTAACACAAGCTGCGTTATGGCGGGAAGCTTTTTGCCGAAATCCTGGAAAAACTGCGCGAAGGTGGGTATGACTTTCCAGAGCATTATGACGATGGCCGCCACCGCCACGCTCATCATGATGCTGGGGTAGATAAGCGCCGATTTCACCTTGCCGGCGACGGCGGCGTGTTTTTTGAAGCTTATGTTGAGCTGGGCGAGCAGCGGCGCTATCTGGCCGCTCTGCTCGCCGGTGCGGATGACTTGTATGGCCTGGTTGGGAAAATACTGGGGATAGGCCGCCGCCGCCTCGTAAAAAGACGAGCCGCCGGAAACTTTTTTAGTCACATCGCGCAGCGCTTTCTGGAAATTGACGCTTTCGGTCTGTTCGGTGGCCAGGGTGAGGGCGCGCAGCAGCGGAACTCCGGCGTTGAGCAGTGTTGACATGTGCTCGAAAAACGACAGCACGTCGTCCGATTTCACTCCGGGATGTTTTTTCGCCTGGACCCGCGACCGCGGGTCGAAGAACGAGGAGCCTTTGGCCATAACGCTTAAGTCAATGGTAATAAATAACGCCGCGCGCGCGCAAATGTTGATATAATATCCACCGTCACTCACCGCGCCGCCGCGGAATGGCAAACTATATGCGCCCTTCTAAGCTTTCGCTTATCTTTTTTTTCGTCCTGGGTTTTTCCGCTCCGTCCAGAGGGCAGGGCCAGACTCCGCTCCTGAAGACTTTGAAGGAGCACGCCGCGGACGTGTGGACGGTGGCCTGGTCGCCCAACGGCAAAATGCTGGCCTCCGGCGGCAAGGACGCCTCCATCATAGTGTGGGACGCGGAAAAATTCACGCCGCTGGCCACCCTCAAAAAGCATTCCAGGCCTGTTACCGCGCTGGCGTTTTCCATAAACGGCAAGTACCTGGCTTCCGGCGGGCGCGACAACGCCGTCTATATCTGGCGCACGGATATCATGAAGCCGGCGCTGTCGCTCCTGGCGCATTCCAAATCGGTGTTCGCGCTGGCGTTTTCCCCTGACGGCAAGTATTTCGCCTCCGCCAGCCTCGACAATACGGTGCGCGTTTTCCGCAACATCGTGTTCAGGCCGGTGAAAACCCTGCCGATGCCCAAAAACGCTTTTTGCCTCGCCTATTCGCCCGATTCTAAAATTCTGGCCGCGGGCAATGAGGACGGCGGCGTAAGGCTTTACTCCGCCCATAATTTCCAGCAGTTGAAATCGGTGAACGCGCACTCGGACTATGTGTGGGCCGTGGCGTTTTCCACGGACGGCAAATATCTGGCCTCCGCCAGCAGGGACAAGACGGTCAAAATCTGGTCCGTGCCGAAACTGGAGCCGATGAAACTGCTTTCGGGGCATGAAAAATCCGTCGCCTGCCTCGCCTTTTCGCCGGACGGCAGGTATCTGGCTTCCGCGGGGGAGGACAGGGTTATAAGGCTGTGGCATACCGGCAGCTATAAACCGGGGCCCGTT
>JAQTYB010000011.1 GCA_028688475.1 Elusimicrobiales bacterium | reverse complement strand
TGCTCAAGGCTCGCGTTTTATCGTTCATGCGCTCAGTTCAAAAACGCCCGCTGCTGGTGCGGGCGTTTTTTGACGCACCATTGGTTCGGTACTCACGGTAATGTATTTGAGGAGCGGGTTAATAAAAATGGCCAATCCTTATGGTTGTTTGGCGACACATTTTACGGCAATCGTAACGGCGATGGTTCTATTAGTATTCAGGCAAACGCCACGAACAGCGCGGCGGTCACTTTTGATAAGGATTTGGCGGAAGGAGTAACCAGTATCCATTATTTGCCGGACGACAACAGTCCGCTGTCGGCAATTCCTTATGGAATTTCCGAAAGCACGAGCGAATTGAAGTTATGGCCTGGTCACGGCGTCAGCGTCGGAGAGCGGACATATCTTTTCTATTCCTTGGTGAAAGTCACCGGCAAGGGAATGTGGGATTTCAGGCACGACGGACAAGGCCTTGCAACCACCGCCGACATGGTGATACCATTTACGAGATTGAAGCATGATGGAAATTACCGCTTTTGGAATGCAACACAGCCGCGTTTTGGAATCGCGGTATTAAAGTCCGGAGATTGGCTGTATATATACGGGCGCGGGGAATCAAAACCCTATACCTTAAAACTGGCAAAAGTGCGTGCAGATTCCGTAGAAAAATTGGATAAATACCGGTATTTTTCGGGAACCCAATCTGACCAGCCTGACTGGTCCGCCAAGCCGGACAACGCGACAACTATTTTCGACGGAATCTCAGCCGAAGCATCCGTCTCTTTCAACAAATATCTAGGCAAGTATATAATGCTCTACAGCAGATTCTTTGATAAAGACGTTGTCGTGCGTCTTGCCGATAATCCCTGGGGGCCGTGGAGCAATTGCTCGATTATATATAAGTGCTCAACAGACAAGACTGATGCAAACTGTTATGCGGGAAAAGAACATCCCCAATATGCAAAGCAAAACGGCAAAATAATTTATTTCACCCTCGTTGATAACAGCACATTCGGCGGCACCGTCAAGTTGTACGAAGCATCAATTGAGAAGCAATGAAAGGAATGAGACCTCCCTATGCCTGACAATAAAACTCTCCTGACCGCAGCTCAAGCCGCGTTTGATTACCGCGAAAAACTGCCTCACCTGGCTGCGGGAGCGCAGGCCTCGCGCGAAGAACTGCTTTCACTTGTGAATGCGGACCTTCCCGACGACGGCGAATCGCCGGATGCCGCCATACAAATGCTGATAAAGGGCGCGGAGAGAGGTCTCAACAGCAGCGCTGGTCCTCGTTATTTCGGTTTCGTCATCGGCGGCTCCACGCCGGCAAGCGTTGCCACTGACTGGCTGGCTTCGGCATGGGACCAGAACGCGCAGTCATATAACACTTCTCCGGCGGCCTCCGTTATAGAGGAAATTGTCGCAAAATGGCTGTTGGATTTGCTCGGTTTGCCAAAGGAGTCCGGCGTTGGTTTCGTCACGGGCGCGCAAATGGCGAATTTCACCGCCCTGACCGTCGCCCGAAATGCCGTACTGCAAAAACAAGGTTGGGATGTGGAGGCAGACGGGTTGCAGAGCGCGCCGCACATCAATGTGATATGCAGCGAATGCTGCCATGCCACCGTGCGCTCGGCAATTCGCCTCATGGGCTTGGGCGTCAAAAACGTCAAAACTGTCAGCGCGGATAGTGAGGGGCGGATTGAGTTGGGCGCTTTCAATCGCGCGCTTGCCGCTTGCAAAGGGCCGACAATCGTCTGTGCCCAGGCAGGCAATGTGAATACGGGAGCATTCGATGCCTTCGGTCCCATGGCGGCTTCGGCAAAAGAGCGCGGAGCATGGCTGCATATAGACGGCGCATTCGGATTGTGGGCCTGCGCCTCGCCTAAATTAAAGAATCTCGCCGAACATATCAATGAGGCCGATTCATGGGCTGCGGACGCGCATAAATGGCTGAATGTTCCATACGATTCGGGGATGGTTATAATACGCGACGCCGCGCTTCACCGGAATCTTAAAACAGCACGCTGCGCCTATTCGGCATCCGCCGGACCGGATTTCAGGGACGGCTCGCAATGGGCGCCTGAAAATTCGCGCCGCGCAAGAGGGTTCGTGCTGTATGCCGCGTTGAGGAATCTGGGCAGAAAAGGCGTGAGGCAAGTCGTGGATAACTGCTGCGAAATTGCGCAAACGTTTGCGGCGGAACTCGCGAAATTGCCGCATGTGCGCGTTCTGAACCGCGTTGTTTTAAATCAGGTGCTGTTCCGCATTGAACCGGAATCAGCGATTGATACGGACGCTTTCAATAAATCCGTAGCCTTGCGCATTCAGAGAAGCGGCGTCTGCTGGATGGGCACAACTCAATGGCGAGGACAAACCGCGCTGCGCATTTCTGTTTCCAACTGGTCGACAACAACCGCCGACGCCCATCAATCAATTGCCAGCGTCAAGAACGCGATAGAGCAGGAAACGCAAAGCAGTCAATGAAGATATTTCAGGGCGGCGCGGGCGGTGGCTACTTTGGACATTTTGGCGGGCATTAGTCCGGCTTTTTTGGTGATTTGGCGGGTGAAGTCCAGGAATTTGGGCAGGCTGCCGGTCATGTATTCCAGTTCGATTTCGCGCATTCCCACCGTTTTCAGTCCCGCGAAAATCGTCACATCGTCAAAGCAGGCTTGAGCGGAAAAACCGCGCGGCAATGTCAGCGCGTAGTGCCGCCTTTTGTTTTCAATCTGGAAAGCCACGTCCAGTTCCCCGCCTGCCGCCGCCGGATGATGGAAAAGCGAGCGCACCAGTTCAAGCGCGACGGCCATGTCTTTTACGCCCGGCAGCGGCACGTTGGTTTCCGCGCGGCGCGCCAGGCCGCCTTTTATTTTGGAAGCGCTTTTCACCGTAAATTCAAAAACTCCGCCGGATTGGCGCAGACGGCAGGTCATGCGGTTTTTTTCCAGCGCATGGCCGGCGGTATCAAGATACAGGTCACGGTTCACCGCCGCACGGGCGGAGCCGAGCGCGGCGCCAATGGATTTCGCCGCCTTCAGGAAACTTCCGAACTGTTCCGTTGAGGAGACGGACCACTTGAACTCAATCTCTTCTTTCGCCTTTTTCATCTTTGGGGACGCTCTCGTAAATATACTTCATAAAAGCCCAGCGCAGGTTTTTCTCCGCCAGAGGGAAATGCACCCCGACGTCATAAGAGCCGCCCTCCGCCAGTTCCACGCGGGTGACAAGGCCGGTCAGAGATTGCGTGTCGTCTTTCGCGCCGAATCCTTCGATTCCCAGCCCGTCCACGAAGAGCTTCCAGCCGGGAAATTTGAAATCCACCGTCAGGGAATCGCCGACCGAGTATTTCGAGGCGGAGACGAACAGCATCCCCTCCGCGCTGACGTTTTTAGTGAAAGAATCCAGAACGCGGGAGGTTTCCGCCGGCGAAACCGCATTCCTCTCGCAATGTATAAGATAGTGTGAATTGACTCGTATATACTTGCGTCTCTCCTGTTGCGCTGCCACAATAGCCTCCCGCCAGACACAGATTCTACATATATTGCCCATGTTGTGAAAGGCCGCGCATTAGGCTAAAATTGAACTGATGCGGAATTTACCGGCGGTTATCCTTCTGCTCTCCTTATGCGGCGCGGCGCACGCGGCCGCGCTGACGCGCGGGCCTTACAGCGAGATTACGGGGCAGGACTCCGCCTCAATCCGCTGGCGCGTGGACGCCGCCACCGTCGCCTGGCTGACTTACGGCGCGGCGCCCGATTGCGCGCAGGTGCAAACGCTTTCCCCGTCGGCAAAAGAGCATGAGGCGCAGCTTTACGGCCTCGCTCCCGGCGCGGAGTTTTGCTACAACATTTATCTGCCGGCGCCGGACGGAGGGGGCGTGGTCCTGGCCGCGTCCGGCACGGTGCGGACATTGCGCCCGCTGGAGCAAAATTCCTTCGAGTTCCTGGCTTTCGGCGATTCCGGCTCCGGCCTCGGCGAGCAGTACGACATAGGCCGCCGGCTTGAGCGTTTCAACCCCGATTTCGTCATCCACACCGGCGACATAACCGATTTCGGCACCGACGAAACGGCGGACAAGCAGTTTTTCGCCCCCTTCGCGGGGATACTGCGCAAAGCGCCGTTTTTCATCGCGCCCGGCAATCACGAATACGCGCCGCCCAAAACCCCGCCGGACAAGGTGCGGGGGTTTCTGGCTAAAAATTATCTGCCGTTCCACCATATGCCCGCCGGACCGGGCAGCCCGCATTATTATTCATTCTCCACCGCGAACGCGCTTTTCATCTGCCTCGACACGAACATAGCCGGCGGCGTAAAATACGCCCCCGGCGTGGAGCCGGGCTCGGCGCAATATCAATGGCTGGAGGAAACGCTTGCGCGCAACCCGGCGGCGTGGAAGTTCGTGTTTCTCCACGTGCCGCTTTATTCCAGCGGCGCGCACGGGTCAAGCAAGATGCTCATCAACTCGCTGGCGCCGCTGTTTGAGAAGTATCAGGTGGACGTCGTTTTTCAGGGACACGACCACGGCTACGAGCGCACCCAGCCGCTTAAAAAGGGACTGGTTTCGCCGGAGGACGGCGTCATCTACATCACGCTCGCCGGCGGAGGCAGCCCGCTTTATATCCAGACCACCCAGAACGACTGGTCCGAAAAATACGCGCCGGCATATAACTTCGCGGACGCCAGACTGGACGGGGATAATTTCACGCTGAACGTCTTCGACCGCGAAGGAAAGCCGCTGGACTCGCTGGCAATCTCGAAATAACCTGCTGCCCGTAAAAAATTCCTGCCCCACGAGTTCGCGGGGCAGGAATTTTCGCTATAAACCGCCGGCTACTTCAGTTCCGTCATGTAGGCTATCTCGTCGTAGGGCACGCGGTAGAGCGGCTGCTTCATCCGCTTCTGGTCGAACACGTGGCCGAATATGCCGATGGTGCGGCCCAGCACGAACAGCGCGTTTAACATGCCCAGCGCTATTATGTCGTCAATCTCCTTCTGGCTGAACTGTCCGCAGGATTTTAACAGGTCCACAAAGCACACGCCGATGCAGCCGTCAACGTTGAGGATGAGGTTCCCTTTTTTCTGCGTGGTGAGCTGTTCCACCGCGAGGGCGTAGTCCAGCGTAGGCGTAATCTTGAAGTTTTTCCTGACAAATTTCTTCAGGAGCTCCACGCGCATGTCGGGGTTGGTGAGGCTTTTCACCTTATGTCCTATGCCCGGTATGGGGACGTTTTTGGCCTTCATCTCCCTCATGAACTGCGCGGGCGTGAGGCCGGCTTCCTCGGCGCGCTTGAAATTCTGCGCCGCGCCGTCTATCGCGCCGCCAAAGCGCGGGCCGATGGTGAGCAGGCCCGACGCAAGGCATGAGATGATGTCTTTTCCCGCGCGGGACGCCACTATGGCGTTATGCGCGCCGGAAACCGCCGGGCCGTGGTCTGCGGTGAGCATGACTGCCGTCTCAAGAAACTTGCGCGCGTAAGGCGGCAGTTCGCGCCGGAACCACAAAAGCCCGATTACGCCGCCGATACCCATTTCGCTTTCCAGCACTTTCGAGATGGGAACGTTGCAGTACTCAAGCTCTTCTTTTTTATCGTTCGAGATGGTGTTGATGAACGAAGTCGGCTTGCGGATTTTGCCTTCCTTCACCGCCTGCGCGTAATCCATCGGCACAGTCGGAGGGATGACTTCGGCGGCGGGCTTTATGACGCCTTTCCTGACCAGCGCCTCGTAAGTCTTTTTAATCTTGTCGCCGTAATCGTCGAAGGAGTCCGGTACGACGGCCCCCGCCTCGCGCAGCGCCTTGTTTTTGGCGTCCGCCGTTTCAATATCGGAGTTGGCTTTGGCTCCCGCATGCCCGAACTGCACCCCGCCGGAAAACATCTTCGCGCAAGTGCCGGTAACCCAGATTACAAGCGGTTTTTTGATAAGGCCTTTTTTCAGGTGCTCGACTATTTTCAGCTCTTCCGTGCCGCCGATTTCGCCGAGCACCGCAATCATTTTGACTTCTTTTATGGCCTCGTAGCGCAGGATGTGTTCCAGCAGCGTGGAGCCGGGATAGGAGTCTCCGCCGATGGCGATGCCTTCATAAAGCCCGTCTGAATTGCGGGCGATGATGTTGTAGCACTCGTTTGAGAGCCCGCCGGATTTAGACACGAAACCGATGCTGCCGGGACGGTGCAGCTTGGATTCCACGATGTTGTCAATCGTGCCCGCCGTGTTGGCGATTTTAAAGCAGCCCGCCTTGATGCCGCCGACGGTGGCGGGGCCGATTATCATTTTGCCGAGTTCCTTTGCCCGCGCGGCGATTTGCCGCGCGCGGCGCTCCGGCACGCCTTCGGCTATGACGGTAATGGTGTTAATCGTCTTCGTCTCCAGCGCCTCCATGGTGGAGGAGTAGGAACTGCGGAACGAGGCGAAGTTTATCATCACGTCCGTCCCGGGAAATTTCGCCGCCGCGGTTTTCAGGTCGGGCGCTATGGGGATGAGAATCTCGGCCTTGCCGAAAAACGCCTTGTGCCAGCCTTCGCGGCCCGGGTCAACGATGACCGCCACCGACGGAATTTTGCGTCCGCAGACATAATCGAAATCCAGCATCCGCTGAATCGCGTTCTGCTGGTAGCCGTAGATTATCGCGGTAGTGTCTTTTGTGAAAAGCTCGGGTTTCATCATTTTTTCTCCAGCGCCATGGAAACGATTCTGGTCATGTGCGTTTCGGGACCGTAAACCTGTATCGGCAGGCCGAGCGTGTCGCCCAGCTTGCGCATACGGGCGAGGCCTTCTTTGTAGTTGGGACCGCCGCGGCGCACATAGATGGAAACCTTGTTTTTGACGAGCTTATCCTTAAACTCGGCCAGCGCCTTGATAATCCCGCCGAAAGTTTTCGCCACGTCGGTGAAATTGGCTATGCCGCCGCCGATGATAAGCACCTTGCCGCGCGAATCGGGCGTGCGCGTCATCAGGTCCAGCACGGTTTTGGCGTACTCGTAGGTAAGCCGTTCCGAGGGGTCGCCGGAATATTCGCCGTAGTTGGCGAGTTCCTTTGAATAACCCAAATCGCAGACCGTGTCGGCGTAAATCACCGACGCGCCGCCGCCCGCCACCATTGTCCACACGCGGCCTTTGGGGTTGAGTATCGTCAGCTTGAGCGAAGCGCCGCTC
The DNA here is from genome assembly GCA_028688475.1 of Elusimicrobiales bacterium. Classification (GTDB taxonomy): domain Bacteria; phylum Elusimicrobiota; class Elusimicrobia; order Elusimicrobiales; family Elusimicrobiaceae; genus JAQTYB01. The sequence continues at coordinate 32,254 of JAQTYB010000011.1, read as the reverse complement.
TGCTCGTCGAGATGCTTGACGAAAGCCTCTTCTTTGGTGAGCGCCGTTCCGAAAGCGGGCGGAAATTCCATATCGCCCCATAATTTCGTCGTTTCAAACATCGCGGTGTCGTCAAGTTTCGCCACCAAATCCAGCGGCACAATGTCGCCGTCCGGACTGAATGAGAAGGGATTTATTTCCAGATAGGCGAAGCCGCCCTCGGCGTAAAGGCCATGCAGCGAACGCAGGAACCTGACCACCTCTTCCCGCCGCTTGATGTCGGGCAGCTTAAATTGCGCGTCGGCGGCAGAACCTAGAATGGGAATGCGGGTTTCGATAACTTTGTCCCAGTTCTCCTCGACGTAAATGCCGCCCTTGGGCGAGAAATAGACCACGTCGCAGTCGCGTTCGGAGCGGATGGCCACGTAATATTCCTCATCCTCGGCGTGCGGGGTGAAAGGCTCAATCAGAAAGTGCGTCAGTTCGCCGGTGGTCTTGCCGACGGTGACCGTCTTGTTCATGCGCTCGGCAATCCATTTCCACGCGGTTTTCCAGTCCGCGTTGAGCAGCACCAATCCGTGCTTGCCGCGTTTGCCGAACAGCTGGTCCGGCTTGACCACCAGTTTCGTCGTCTTAAGCCACGGATTGGCTGAAAGCGCTTCCTTTTCCTTTGTTTCCGGCGTGATGAGCGCCAGTTTTTTGGCGCGTTCCTTTAATTTAGGAAAATCCTTCGCCAGCCAGTCGAACAACACCCGTTTGCCGTCGTATTCGCGAATGCCTTTTTGGGCCATGATTTTTTATGCCTCGTTACGCATGCACCGGTTCGCTTTGTTTAAGTTTCAAGGCCACGGCGTCTATAAATTCCTCCGTGGTCTGGTGTTTGGCGGGCTTGGGGTCCATAAGAGGCACGAGGTCCTTGGTCACTATGCCGGACTCTATGCAGCTTATGACCGCCTTTTCGATTCTGTCGCCGAAAGCCGTGACGTCCGGGGTATTGTCAAGCTCGCCGCGTTTTTTAATCGCGCCGGTCCACGCGAATATGGAAGCCACCGAGTTGGTGCTGGTCGCGTTGCCCTTGAGGTGCTCGTAATAGTGGCGTTTTACGGTGCCGTGCGCGGCCTCGTACTCGAATTTCCCGTCGGGGGAAACAAGCACCGAGGTCATCATGCCGAGGCTGCCAAAACCCGCGGCCACCATGTCGCTCATAACGTCTCCGTCGTAGTTTTTGACCGCCCACATGATGCCGCCCTCGTGCTTCATAATCTGGGCCACGGCGTCGTCTATGAGTAGGTAGCGGTACTTGACGCCCGCCTTGTCGAATTCGGACTGGCGCGCGGCGACTTCCTCGGCGAACAGCGCACGAAAATGCGCGTCGTATTTCTTGCTGATGGTGTCCTTTGCGGAAAACCAGAGCTCCACCTTTTCCGAAAGCGCGTAGTTGATGCAGGCCTTCGCGAAAGAGCGGATTGATTTATCCGTGTTGTGCATTCCCATGACCACGCCGGCGCCCTTGAACTCGTGCACGATGACGCGCTGTTCCGCGCCGTCCTGCGGGGTGTAAACCATTTCCACCTTGCCGGGCTTGTCCACCACGAGTTCCGACGCCTTGTAGATGTCGCCGTAGGCGTGGCGGCCTATCATAATGGGTTTTTTCCAGTTGCGCACGGCGGGCGCTATGTTTTTGACGAGAATGGGCTTGCGGAACACCGTGCCGTCTAGAATCGAGCGTATCTGCCCGTTGGGGGAAGGCCACGCTTTTTTGAGCTTGTACTCGGTGATGCGTTCCTTGTCCGGGGTGATGGTGGCGCATTTCACGCCCACGCCGTACTGCTTTATCGCGTTGCCGGCGTCGGTGGTGATTTTATCGTCGGTCTGGTCGCGCTTTGTTACGCCGAGGTCGTAGTATTTGAGGTCTATGTCGAGATAGGGCAGTATGAGCTTGTCTTTAATCATCGCCCATATGATGCGGGTCATCTCGTCGCCGTCCATCTCCACCAGGGGGGTCTTTACTTTTATTTTTGCCATAGTGCGCGTTCTCCTGTTTTTATTTGGAAGTGGTGTAGTTGAGCAGTCCGCCCGCCGCTATTATCGCGCGCTGGCGTTCCGAAAGGGAATAGCCGCATTCGATAGCCGCGCCGGTGCGCTCGTTTTTGATGACGACTGTCTTGCCCGCCGCCACCGCAGCGCGCCAGTTTTCAGACGACAGCTTGTCGCCCTTTTCAATCGCATCATAATCCGCGGGATTCCTGAATATCAGCGGCACTATGCCGAAATTGACCAGGTTGGCCGCGTGTATGCGCTCGAACGATTTTGCGATTACCGCCTTGACGCCCAGATACATCGGGCACATCGCGGCATGCTCGCGGCTGGAGCCCTGCCCGTAGGACTCGCCGGCGACTATTATGTTCTGCACGCCCTTCGCCCTGTTTTCAAGGCAGCGTTTTGAGAACGTGGGGTCCACGTTCTCGAAAACATATTCGGCGTACTTCGGCACGTTGGAGCGGTATTTCAGCCGCGCCCCGGCGGGCATGATATGGTCGGTGGTTATTTTGTCGCCCAGTTTGGCCATCGCGTCGCCGGAGAGAGACTCCGGCATCTTCTCGTTGCGCGGCGGCTCGCCGATGTTGGGGCCGCGGAACACGGGGCCGTTCTTGCCTTTCGGCTGCGGGAATATGAACATCGAATCGTCCAGCAGATACTCCGCCGGCTCCGCCACGCGAGGATAGCGCACGCCGGATTTGCGCGGGTCCGCGAACGCGCCCGTGACAGCGGCTACCGCCGCCGCTTCGGGGCTGGTGAGATAAACCTGCGCGTCCTTCGTGCCGGAGCGGGCCTCGAAATTGCGGTTGGAGGTGCGGATGGAAACGCCGCCGCTTTTGGGCGAGAAGTGATTTCCTATGCAGAAGCCGCAGGCGCTTTCCATGATGCGCGCGCCGGAGGCTATCATATCCGCCAGCGCGCCGTTCTTGGCGAGCATCTGAAGAATCTGCCGCGAGCCGGGAGCGATGCCGAGGCTGGTGTCTTTGTTCACGGTCTTGCCTTTAAGCACGGAGGCAACGGTCATCATGTCCTTATAAGAAGAGTTGGTGCAGGAGCCGATGCACACCTGGTCCACCTTCATGCCCTCCAGTTCGGAAATCTTTTTGACGTTGCCGGGGCTGTGCGGCGCGGCGGCCATCGGTTCGATTGAGGAAAGGTCCAGTTCGATGACGCGGTCGTATTTCGCGCCGGCGTCGGCGGAAAGTTCGCTCCAGTCCTTCTCGCGGCCCTGCGCGGTTAAAAACGCGCGCGTGATTTCGTCCGACGGGAAGATGGAGCAGGTGACGCCCATTTCCGCGCCCATATTGGCTATGGTGGCGCGTTCGGGCACGCTGAGGGTTTTGACGCCTTCGCCGCCGTATTCAAGCATCACGCCGACGTTGCCCCTGGTGGAGAGCAGTTCCAGCATTTTGAGGACGACATCTTTCGCCGTCACCCAGTCGTTCAATTTGCCGGAGAGTTTTACGAGGTAAACTTTCGGAGCCGCGAGGTAGAATAATCCGCCGCCCATCGCCACCGCCACGTCGAGGCCGCCCGCGCCGATGGCGATTTGTCCGACGCCGCCGCCGGTGGGGGTGTGGCTGTCCGAGCCCAGCAGCGTGGTGCCGGGTTTGCCGAAGCGTTCAAGATGCACCTGATGGCAGATGCCGTTTCCGGCGCGCGAATAAACTACGCCGAATTTGGCGGCTACGCTTTGCAGATAAATATGGTCGTCGTTGTTTTCAAAACCGACCTGCACCGTGTTGTGGTCCACATAGGAAACCGAAAGGTCGGTCTTTACGTCGCCGAGGCCGAGCGCCTCGAATTGCAGATACGCCATCGTGCCGGTGGCGTCCTGGGTGAGGGTCTGGTCTATGCGTATGCCGATTTCCTTTCCGGCGATATAATCGCCTTCCCTGAGATGGGCAAGAAGCACTTTCTCCACTATATTTTTGGCCATGTTTCCACTCCCCGTGCTGAATGCGGGCCGGACGCTCCGCTCCCGTTTTGCTTTCTGTATTATTCCACAAACCCGCGCGCCCCGCATTGACACAAATCAACCGGCGGCTTGATACAAATCAATAAACCTTATTTTTCCAAACTGGTAATTGCGATGCCTGCAATCAGGTTGAACTTCAGAGGAGGAATTGCATGAAACTCAGCAACTAAACCGGTTAAAATCTCACGCCGAGCGAGTACTCGAACCCCATCAGCGACGATACCGCGCTCAGAGCCGCGTGCATGTACACGAACTGCCCCGGCCTGATATTGAGCCCGACGGTGACGCGCGGGTCGTATACCGTCGTTTCCCTGCCGATGAGGCCGGCGTCGCCGGCCAGCCTGACCGTCAGCCGCGTCCTCTCATAGGCGGCGGAGACGAACGGCTCCAGCACGTCGGCCTGCCACGAGCAGACGACGCCGCCCGAAAAACTTGTGACGGAAAAACTCTCGTGCACTCCCGCGTGGCCGGCGGCGTAAATCATTCCCCTGAAGGCGTGCGGCTTGTCCGACAACTGGGTGAACCCCCACTTGAGGCCGCCGCCGCTCATCGTAAATCCCTGATAGTCGAATCCCCTTATGAAGCCGTCGAGACGGAACGGCATCCCTATCTCCGCCTGCACTATGGGCAGCGCCACCGAGGTATTGGACAGCACGGTGTCGCCGGAGCGCGGGCCCGGTATCACGCCGTCGCGTATGCCCACGTCGAAACCGGAGAATCCGAGGCTTCTGCCGGTATGGTTGATGTCGGCGGCCAGGAGAAAACCCAGGTCCCGCATGAAAGGCTTGAGGTTGTCTGCGGTCACTCTCGCGGCAAAACCGTCGAAGGGGTCCGCGGAGGACGCGGGCGCAGCCGGAAGGGCCAGGAATAAGGTGATGAGCAATTTTTTCATTTTCAACTCTCCAGAAACTCCGAAGCGAGTTCGCGGTCCGCGCGGCGCTGGACCAGAGTCATTGCCAGCATCAGAACGCTCAGCGGCCCGATTACGATGTAGAAATACCATTCCGGCCTGCGCAGGACAAGGCACAGACCGATAAGCAGAAAACGCGTGTTGTCGCCCAGCAGGTTCCAGACGTGCACGTTAGCGCGGTTGGCCCGGAGATAGCCGGCGCGCAGGCCTTCGCCGGCGCCCTGCGGATATTTCGCGCGCAAAGCGGCCAGCAGCCGCAGATGGCTGGCGGCGAAAAATCTCTGGTAGGCGCCGTAACTCGAGTAGGAAAATTTCAGGAACCAGCCCAGTTCCTCCGTCTTGTCGCCGCCGGGAAGCGTCCCTTTGGAAACTATCGCCGCGAACGTGGTGCGGTAAAAATCATAAAGGCTGGATTCGAACGCGGTGAAAACGCCGCCCGCAACTATCAGCGACGCCATCGCAAACACGCCCAGGCTGCGCGACGAGCCGGTATTGAGCAGCAGCAGCCCGATATAGGCCGCGGTGAACGTGAAATATCCTATCAAGCCGTCGAGAATGCGGCCCTGCAGCGTGCCGCCGCCGGTCATGCGCGCCAACTGCCCGTCGGCGGAGTCGAGCACGCTGGAGAATACCATGAGCGCCCAGCCCGCCGCGGCGGTTTTCCAGGAAGCCAGCATGAAGCCGCCGGCCACGCCGAAAACCATGCTGATGTAAGTCACCTGGTCGGGCACGAGGCCCAGCGCCCTGGCCGCCAGCGCCAGCCGGCAGCCGAGGGGATGGAAGAAACGCAGGTCCAGCCATTCCTCCATCTCGACGGCTTTATAAAGGGGTTTGGGTTCCATGGTGATAGCGCCTTGTTTTGCTGTCACTGCACAAACGCGGTGAAAAATCTTTGCGCCCCGTCTGCCGCAATCGCAAGGAGTGCGACACACAGCCGCCGCTTATTTTGCCTCCGCTTCGCCGCGTTTGAGATGCTTTGCGAGGAATTTTTCCATCGCCTCATAGAAATCGAATTGGTTCTCCTCGTTGTGAAAACCGTGGCCTTCGTTGTCCTTGACCATATACTCCACCTGCACGCCGCGCCGGCGCAGGCTGCCGACAATCTGGTTGGACTCGTTGATGCTCACACGCGGGTCGTTTTTGCCTTGCGCCACGAAAAGAGGGGCTTTTATCCTGTCAGCCGAAAACAGCGGCGAAGCGGCCTTCAGCAGCTCTTTTTCAGTTTCCGGGTTGCCTATTTTTTCGTAGTCCTGCTCCAGCTCAAGCTTCCAGTAGGGAGGTATGGAAGCCAGCAGGGTGAGGAGGTTCGACGGCCCGACATAATCCACGCCGCAGGCATATAGGTCCGGCGTGAAGGCCAAACCGGCGAGCGTCGCATATCCGCCATAACTGCCGCCGTATATGGCTATGCGTTTGGGGTCGGCTATGCCCTCTTTGACCAGGTAGTTCACGCCGTCGGTTATGTCGTCCTGCATGGCCTTGCCCCATTGCTTGAAGGAGGCTTCCACAAACTTGCGTCCATAACCGGTTGAACCGCGGAAATTCATCTGCAAAACCGCGTAACCACGGTTCGCCAGAAACTGTATTTCGGAAATGAAACGCCACGTGTCCCTCTCCCACGGACCGCCGTGCGGATTTACGACAACCGGCAGATTTTCAGGCGCAACGCCCCTGGGAAGGGTGAGATAGCCGTTTATCGTCAGCCCATCCCGCGATTTATAACTGACTGGACGCATCTCTGCCATATTGTTTTCATCCAGCCAGGGCATAGCCTCAGACAACTTAGCCAGTTTTTTTGCAGTCGCATTATAAATGTAGTACGTTCCTTTTGTGCGGTCGCTATAGGCGCGCAACACATAGATATCCTCAGCTTTGTCATACCCCTCAAAGCTCAGTTCATAGCCTTTCAAGCGCGCCTGCACATCCCGCACCAGAGATTCAGTCTCGGCATCAAAAAACTTTCTTTCCATTTTCACCTTCGCATAGCGCGCCATGGTCAGCACCCTGCGCTTGCGCGAATAAGACAGGCTGTCCACATCAACCTCGGGATTTTCGTAAAGGACACGGATTTCCTTGCCCGCGGCGGGGTCAAACTCCACAACAGCCTGTTTGTCCCGTCCTATATCGGAAAGGGCGTAGAGATTTTTATTGTCGGGGGTGAAAAACTGAGGGCTGAAATTCTCACGGTAGGAGAATTTCAGCACGGGCTTGAACAGCTCATTCTCCAACGCGCGGTAAAGCAGAACGGAATCCGTCCCTTCAATGGCGATTGCGGCACGCAGCTTGCCGTCATGATCGGTAAGCCACCCTGTTATATTGCCCGGATTTTCCGCTACCAGCCTCATTACGCCCGTAACCGCATTGAGCCGGTAAGCATCGAATATCTCTTTATTGCGTTTGTTGAGCCCGATAATGAGGTCGGTATCGCTGTCCGGCAGGTCATCTATTATCCTGGCGCGGACACCTTCAAACGGCGTCAGGTCCCTGAGGCTGCCGCCGTCTCTGGAGACGGAAACCAGATGAAAATTTTCGTCGCCGCCAAAATCCTTTACATAGACAAGATGGTCGTTGCCTTTCCAGAAGTAACCCGCAAGGTCGCGCCTGGTCTCGGAGCTTACGCGCACGGCATAACCGGTGCCGCGCTTTTGAACGAAAATATTCATCCTGCGCTCATAGGGGGCGAGAAATGAGATGAAAGCGCCGTCCGGCGATATATCAAAACCGGCTTTCTCCGGCTTTCTGAAAAAATCGCGCAGGGGTATTTCCTTGGAGAAAGACGGTTGCGCCGCCAGCATGACCGCAACGGACAATATATGTTTGAACTGCATTCAAGTCTCCTTTTCCGGCTATTTAACCACCAATGTCAGGCAAGTCCGTCAGCTTGCTAAATTTCCCAGATATGCTCGCCTTCCTCAAGCAGTTGCACGAAAGCGTCCGCGACGCGCGGGTCGAACCGGGTGCCGGCTCCCGCGCGGGCTTCCTTCACGGCGCGCAGCTTAAGCGGCTCGCCCCGCAACCCACCGGCCATGCGCAATTCCTCCATGGATTCTATGAGGCGCAGTATCCGCGCCCCGAGAGGTATCGCCGCCCCCGCGAGCTTGCCCGGAAATCCGGTGCCGTCGAAATTTTCGTGATGATGCAGCACGAGCGGAATGGCGCTCTGGAGAATGTTTATGCCTTCAAGCATGCGCGCCGACATGACCACATGCAAATCCTCCGCGGACGCGGTCGCCAGCAATCCGGCGTCGCGCATAAGGCGGGGGCTTTTCATGCCGATATAGCCTATGTCATGAAGCAGGCCTGCGTAGTAGATGCTGCGGTACTCGCCTTCGCTCACGCCCAGGCGGCGCCCCACCGCGCACGCCAGATAGGCGCTGTGGGTGGTGTGGGACTCCATGCCGGGCTTGGCGGTCTCTATCGTGGAGGCGAGCAGTTCCAGCAGGTGCGAGAAAAAATTCTTGTGGTCGCGTATCATCCTGGCGTTGGAAACCGCGACGGCGGCGGCCTCGGCCAGGCCTTTGAGCAAATCCATGTCGGCCTGGGTGAACTGCGCGCCGTTTTTTTTGTTGACCACTTCCGCCACGCCTATCACCGCGCCTTTTGTAAAGAGCGGCACCGCCATCAGGCTGCGCGTTTCATACCCCGTGGCGCGGTCGAATTGCGCGGCGAAACGCTTGTCGGACGCGACGTCGGCGAGCAGGACGGCTTCGGCGTGCGCCGCCACCCAGCCGGCCACGCCCTGTCCCACGGGCAGTTCCATTTTTTTAAGCGCGGTGCCTTTGGCGCCGGTGGCCACGCGGAACTGGAGCGTTTTGCCGGTCTCGTCGAGCAGCATTATGGAGCTGCCTTCGCAGTCAAGAAGCCGCTCGGCGGTGTCGCCTATCTTCTGGAGCAGGGTATCCACATCCACGATGGAATTGAGGCTGCTGGCGAGGGCAAGTATTTCGAGAGCCTCGGGCAGGCAGGGACCGGAGTCGGAATTGATGGTCATGTCATTTAGTCTCGTCGGCGCCGCCCAGCACCTCGCGCACGGTGGTGCTGCCGCTTATCACCTTGTTGAGCCCGTCCTGGGTCAAAGACATCATGCCCTGCTGCATGGCGAACTCCCGCAGCGGCCCGGCGGACATCTGCTTGAGGGCGAAGGTCTTGACGCTGTCGCTGAGTATGAGCAGTTCGTGTATGCCAAGCCGACCGCGGTAGCCGATATCCTTGCAGTCGGGACAGCCCACCGGGCGGTAGAATTTCGTGCCGGGAGGTATTTCCACCTTGTTTTCCCTGAAAACCAGCAGTTCCTCCGGCGTGGGGTCTTCGGCGCGCTTGCATTTGTCGCAAAGTTTACGGGCGAGCCTTTGCGCCAGCACGGCTTTCAGGGTGGCGATGACGACGTAGGGCGGCAGGCCCATCTCCACGAGGCGCGTCACGGCGGAGGGCGCGTCGTTTGTGTGTATGGTGGAGAAAACGAGATGCCCCGTCATGGCCGCCTCCATGGCGATGTGGGCGGTCTCCTCGTCGCGGATTTCGCCGACCATTATGACGTCGGGGTCCAGGCGCAGAAACGAGCGCAGCGCGGCGGCGAAATCGAACTTCTTGTTCTCGCCCAGTTTTATATCGGGGTTGACGGGCACCTGCACTATGCCGTCTATGTTGTATTCGACGGGGTTTTCCGCCGTGAGTATCTTGATGTCCGGACGGTTGACGTGGTTGAGCGCGGCGTAAAGCGTGGTGGACTTGCCCGAGCCCGTGGGGCCGCAGACGATTATCAGGCCGAAATTTTTCTTGCCGCCTATGCCCTTGAGCAGGCTCAGGAACTTGTCGAGCGTTTCGGGCAGGAACATCAGCCGGTGAATGTCCACCTGCACGGCCTTGCGGTCGAGTATGCGCATGACGGCGGACTCGCCGTAAACCGTGGGCACCACTTCCACGCGGAATTCTATGGGATTGCCTTTGGCCAGAATCTGTATGCGCCCGCTTTGCGGGATGCGCCGCTCGGTTATGTCCATGGAGTTGGTCATAATCTTGAGCTTGGCGATTATCGCGGCGCGGTAGGACCACGGCATGGTGAAATTGGCCTCGCGCAGCATGCCGTCCACGCGGTAGCGTATCATCATCTTGCTGGACTTGCCGGTGGGGTCTTCAAAAGGCTCGATATGTATGTCCGACGCCTTGAGGTTTAGCGCGCCGAGTATTATGGCGTTGACGAACTTTTCCACTTCCGGCGCGCTGGCGTCTATATCGGTGATGTCGGACTTTTCCTCTTTCTGGACCTCTATCTGCCCGCCTTCCTCCGGCGGGAGCTGGGCCTTGTCTTTTTCCTGCTGCTGCACCGAGGCGAGCAGCTTGTCCATCACCGCGCTTTCATTCCTGCCGTAGGCCACGTCGAGGAGAGCCATGATGTCCTGCGGCAGCGCCAGATAGGCGCGCAACTCCAGCCCGGTGCGCAGGTTGATGTCCTCGAGAACGAAGAAATCCCTGGGGTCGGACATGGCGATTGACAGCACCGAATCGTTCTTGGCGAACGGAACGGCCATATGCCTTCTGGCGGCGGATTCGGGGATAAGCTGGATTATCTCTTTGTCGGGAGGCGGGGCTTTGGAAAGGTCTATGGACTGCACTTCCCAGGCGATGGAAAGGGCGCGCAGCAGCTTCGCCCTCTCTACGAGGTTCTGCTCCACCAGGAACTGCTGTATGGTTTTCTTTTCCCGGCGCGCGTTTTCCTCCGCCTGGTCCACGGCGGCGGCGTCAAGCAGATGCTCGTCCACGAGCACCTCTTTGACCGATTTGCGTCTGGAAAGCCCTTGCGCGGGAGACATGGAATCCTCTATCGCTTGCCAACAGCGTTCTCTTGGCAAATAGAATAGCTTTTAATGCCGCGCGCTTTCAACCCCCCGATACTGCGCTTACTGGAAACATTTCTGAGGTGAAATCAAGACGAAAGTGCAATGGCACCGAGACCCTTTCTGAATCTCGCAAGGCTTTGAGTTTTTTTTGCTTTATCGGCTTGCCATCCGACCATGTAATCCAGTATTTTTCCATTTTCCATAAAATAAAATCCCGGATAACTCCGCAAATTGATTCCAGCGAAATTCCGGTCTTTATAGGCAATATAAATATTGTGCGGATTCACATCGAATCTCAAGGCCCAAGCGGCCAAATCAACAGGAGCGAAATCACGACTTACAAACAATCCATACTCTTTCAATACTGGCGCAATACCGGGGTCCGCCATCAGGTCTTGTATTGCGCTGACACTGAAATGACACCCAGGCGCCATTACCATCACAATTTTCTTTCCATCCTGAATTGGCATCTTCTTTACCGTAGTTTTTCCACCATTATTCGAAATACCGAAAGCCAGCCATGCACCGGAATGGTCTGCGCCAAAACTGTCCTCTATCTCCGGCAACACAGGAAGTTTCGTATCGGAAAATTGGTTTAGGAGTTCCTGCGCTTTGTTAAAATCTCTGCGGGCAAGACGTGTGTCATATTCATCCCTTATAATATCGGGGGGAATTTTTCCTCGTCTGGAAAGCTCGGCAAACAATTTTTCCTGAAAATCAAAGTATTCCTGCGCGTCTAAAAAAAAGAAAGTCAGGGCATTTGCAACGCTATATAATTCCTGCAATTTTTCCACAGTATACTTGCGCAGCTTTTTTTCAGACAGCGTATCGGCATTGATATGTGTCCTGTCTGCGGAAAAAGCGGTGAAATCGCGTGGAAATGTGTGCGCGGCTTTCTTGAGGTTAGCGCCTACCTGCAAGACCCTTGTTTCAGTGCTGACACAGCCGGTACAGGAAAGTATGGCGATTAACCCGATAGCGTATTTCATTTAAAGTTCCACATGCATGGCAGGACAAAATTGTCCTGCCATGCATGCCATATACAACATTCTATCTGCAACCGGCCGGGCATGTTTCAAATGGATCCGATTCACAGTAGAGAACTCCATCTGACCCACTGGCACATACCTCTTTAGACCTAAAAGTTTGTCCCCCAATCAATCGAGAGATTATTTCAGTCTCCATATCGTTGCCCACCGCTTCTTCCAATTCCTTAGTGCGCATAGACACAATGGTGGAGCCTTTGAACATCATTCCATTAAGAAAGGCCGTTTTCGCTGAAGGAGACACTCCCTTTAGCAAATCAGCCACGCTGACAAGAGGACTTGAGGAGTCGAAAATATTGTCCCCTGCTCCAACATAAGTCGAGAATGCTTTTAATATGTCGTTGAGACGCTGCCCATTCACAGACTTATTCAATTTTCCTATAGCACAGGACACGACAATTCCATCCTTGAATACGAAACTGTCAAGAAATTCCTCCCGTATATCGGCCGGAACATCTTTAAGAAATTCTCCCGCAGTAAACAGAGTGCTATTATGTGTTCCGGTTTTATGAGACGTGGACACATCCTGCTTTGGCTCCGAGACACCAGGCATGCCGGATGTATTTGCAAATACTTCCCCCTTGATAGCAGATACTAAAATTTTAGTATCCATCCCCTGATTGAGGTCTATTTCCTGCATGCCAGCGCTGAATGCTGCCGGTGAAATAAGTGTCAGCACAACACTACTGATACTGAGGATTCGTTTTCTCATTGTTATTACCCCCCTGTTTTTAGCAATATACACAACAGGAGTACCGTATCAAAAAAAACAATCTTAGTCAATTTACCGAACCGCCGGATTGCGCGCCTGTCTAATTTGTTTTAATTAGGAATCCGCAATAAATCCGCAACGCCGGGGGTGTATAATTATTTCAAAGTATGAAGCGCAAAATACTGGTGGCCGAAGACTGTGAAGGCGCGGCGCATTCGCTGGCTTTCGCGCTGGAACGGGATTATGACGTCACGGCGCTGTGCGGCTGCGACGGCATTCTGCCCGCGCTCGCCTCGCAAAGCTATGAACTGCTGGTCATAAACATCGGAATGCTGCGCGGACGCTGTGGAAATTTTCTGAGCGAGCTCATGGCGGCCAATCCCAAGCTTATCGTGATGACTATCGGCAACTCGGGCGCGTTCGACCTGGCGCACGAGGCCATTCTGAGCGGAGCCGCCGGCTATTTCAGCCTGCCGTTCGATTCCGGCGCATTCTCCACCGCCGTGAAAAACCGGCTGCCGCCGGACAGCGGGCCGACTCTCCAGGAAGAACCTCCCTGGCAGACGAGCACGCTTTTTTAACTGTTTTTTATCGCGTCGAGGACGGAGCGCGCGTAATCGCTCAGCGTCGGGTCGCGCGCGCCCATCACCACCGCCACGTCGCCGGGCCGGGCGGCGGCGACTATTTCGGCAGGCAGCAGGGCGCGGTCGGCGGCGAAACGCGCGTCCACGCCGCGCGCGGCGAGGGCGTACGCGAGGTCTTTCGAGGAAACGCTTTTGTCCGCGGTGCCGCCGGCGTAATATATTTCCGGCAGCCAGAGTATGTCGCCCTTGCGTATGCCCGCGGCGAAAGCGTCGAGCAGTTCGTTTTTCAGCAGCCTCACCGGCGCGAAACCGTGGGGTTGATAAACCAAAAGCACGCGCTTGCCGCGCAGGCGCGCGGCGGAAAGGGCGGCGGTTATCTTGGCGGGGTTGTGCGCGAAATCGTCTATCACCTCGACGCCGCGCGCGGAGCCCACGCTGGCGAATCGCCGCGCCACGCCGCCAAAGCTCTCCAGCGCGGCGGAGCATTGCTCCAGCGTTACGCCTTCCTGAAGGCAGGCCGCCGCGGCCGCCACGGCGTTCTGCACGTTATACAACCCCGGATGATTGAGACGGAATTTGACGCCGCGTATCGAAAACCGGCCGGAAAACCCGTCGAGCTCTATATCCTCCGCCAGCACCGTCCCTCGTGTGACGCCGAAAGTCGCCGCCGCGCCGGGAACGAATTCGGCGAGATTATCCTCGTCGGCGCTCACCAGGAACTTGCCGCAATTTTTGCGGAAAGCGCGGAAATAGCCGAACAGCGTGTCCAAATCCTTGTGGTCCTTGGTGAGGTTGAGCAGCGCCGCCGAACGCGGATGATAGTTCACCAGGGAGCCGTCGCTTTCGTCGGCTTCTATTACCAACAGGTCCGACTTGCCCCTGAACACGTTGCCGGCATAGCCTTTTTTGCGAAGCGAAAGTATATTCGCGCCGGTTATCACCGACGGTGAAAATCCGGCGTAATCGAGAATCTCGAAAATCATCGCGGTGGTGGTGGATTTGCCGCTCGTGCCGGAAACGGCGATTGTTTTGAACCGCTCCACGTGGCTGGCCAGCAGCTCCGCGCGGTGGAGCGCCTTCACGCCCAGCTCTTTGGCGCGCGCAAGCTCGGGGCTGTCGTCTTCGATGGCGGTGGAAAGGATGAGCGCGTCAAGGCCGGGCTTCACGCCGGAGCCGTCCTGCGGCGTGAATTTTATGCCGAGCTTGCGCAAATCGTCCCATATCGGCAGCGAATCGCAGCCCTTGTCAAGCAACCTGTCGGAACCCGTAACCTCGTCGCCGGACATGGCGTGAATTTGCGCCAGCGCGCTCATGCCGTTGCCGCCTATCCCGGAAAAATGCAGTTTCATCGGCAGTCCATCCCGTCAGACATAACGCTTTGCGCCTCCGCGAAATGATGGTGCATACAATTTGTATCTTACCATTTTTTGTATTATGGACTTTATGGCGGGAGAGGAGCAAAACACCGATTTAAGTTTCGCAAAAACCGCGTTCGCGCTGCTTTTCACCGTCAACCTTTTCAACTACATAGACCGCTACATCCTGCCGGCGGTTTTCCCGCTCATACAGGCCGACCTGAAAATTTCGGATACGAAACTGGGGCTGCTGGCCTCGGCGTTCATGCTGGTGTACATGCTGTTTGCGCCGCTGGCGGGCTACGCGGGGGACAAATGGGCGCGCCCGCGCCTCATGGCCGCGGCGTCCTTCGTCTGGAGCGCGGCGACTTCGCTGGCGGGATTTGCCGGAAGCTATCCGCAGCTCCTGCTGGCGCGCTCGGCGGTAGGAATCGGCGAGGCGGGTTTTGTCACTGTCGCGCAGTCGTACGGGGCCGAGCTTTTCCGGCCGGACAGGCGCGCGCGGATAATGGCGCTGTTCACACTCGCCATACCCGCGGGAAGCGCGATAGGCTACATGCTGGGCGGGACGATAGGCGCGCATTACGGCTGGCGCGCCGCCTTCTGGGTTTTGGGAGCGCCGGGCGCGCTGCTGGCGCTCGCGGTAAGCCTGCTGCCGGAGCCGCGAATGCGGCTGGCGGCAAGTTACGCCGCGCCGCGCGGGACGGAATATTCCTCGCTGCTGAAAAACAGGGTTTTTCTGGCCTGCTCGTTTACGCAGGCGGCGGCGACGTTCTGCGTCGGCGGGCTCTCTGCCTGGATGCCGACTTATTTCGTGCGCTATTTCAATTTCGACGTGGCGAAAGCCAGCCTCGTTTTCGGGGGAATGACCGTCGTTTCGGGAATAGCGGGCACCTGGCTGGGCGGCTGGCTTGGAGATTATTTCCTGCCGCGCAGCCGGCGGTCCTATTACGCCGTCGCGGCGGCAAGCCTCGCGCTGGCCGTGCCCTGCGCGCTGGCGGGGGTGTTCAGCGCGGACAAGAAAACGGCGCTGTTTTTCATTTTCCTGGCCGAGACATTCGTTTTCATGCACGGCGGGCCGATGAACGCGGCGATAGTGAAGGCCACCGCTCCCAATATCCGCGCCATGGCCTTCGCCGCCAACATCCTGATAATACACGCTTTCGGAGACGCCGTCTCCCCCGCCGTAATCGGCGTCATCTCAGACGCCGCCGGGCTGCGCCTGGCGGTGGCGGCATGCGCGCTGGCGCTGGGGATAGGCGCGGCCTGCGCCGCGTTCGGCGGAATATGCGAAAAAACTCAGGAAACGGCGTCACCAGATATCGCGCGCCGCGGCGATTAGCGTCTGGTCGTCCATTATAAGAGCGGCCATAGGCCCTTGCGCGTAAAGTACGCTGCGTATCAGCACTTTGCGCGCGGTGGAGGGGCCCACTATGCCGAACTCCAGCCCGGCGGGGAAAGCGCCGGTTACCGTCGCGAATTTAGGCACGGGTTTAGTGATGTTGCTGAGTCCCGCGGTGTTCGGCGCGACGCCGTAGCTATAAGACGTGCCCATCAGTCCGGTGACAAGCGCGGTCAGCACCTGCGGCTTGTCTTTTTTTACCGTATGTGTCGGCGCGGCAGTCACTGTGCCTGACGTTCCGGTCACGCCTATCGAAGAGAAAGCCACGGTGTAGTCGGTAGCCGAGGTGGTCAGGCAATGAGTTATTCCCGCGGTTATCAGCGTATTTATCACTTTGACTTTTTTCGTTCCGGCCGACATGCTTGAAATCTGGCTGCAATCGGCATATTCCTTGCTCTGCCATTCCACGGTTTTATAGGAATGCACTACGCCTATATTGGGAGCGTTGTCGGGAGTCAGATAATAGTAGGCGAACTTGTAGAGGTCAATCCTGAAGGTGGTGGTTGCCACAGCCGCGTCATAGTGTATCATCTGGGTATTGCTGTTGTAAGCGAACAGCAGCCTGTTGCCGAAGCTGGCGGAACTGAAGGTGCCCGAACTCGGCTCCAGAGAGCCGTTTTGCTGGACAGTTGGCAGTTGCGAGCCGCTCATAAGGCTTGGCGCTCCGGTCAGGTCGAGATGAGCCAGCATGGCGGCGCCGATGGTATCGTTTTGAAAAAGGCGCTTGCAGCGGCCAAGTCGCAGATACATCCGGTTTACGGTGTTCTGGTTGGCCTGCTTTAGCGAGGCGGTGGCCTCAAAACCCGTAAACCCCCTGTTGGCGGACATGAAGACCAGCATAAGCGCGGGCATGATAATGGCCATGACGGCGGAGGCCAGCGCCAGTTCCGTCACCGTAAAACCGCGGTTGGCCCGGATGCTAGCGGTTGATATAGATTTGCATCGGATGATAGGCATAATCTTGAAAGAAGCCGGTCCTGTAGGCCTCCACTCTGATGACGTAGGAGCCGCGCTTGAATGTTGTCGCGTCGGATACGTTCCATACCATGGAATTGGCGGTGGTGAATTGGGAATCGTATGTTCCGGACTGAAGCTGCTCGGCGGTAAGCCCGTCGCCCGGCGCGGGCGAATTGTCCGAGCAGAATTTCCATGTTTTGGTCGAGTCGTTTGAATATTTCACCAGGAACCTGAGGCCGACGGCGTTGTCGGCGGTGTATGAGGCCGGGTATTCCTCGGTATACTTCTGCCCGTCCCAGCGTTTCCAGCTTGTGCTCCAGCCGATGTTTACGCTGGCCGGATTCACAAAAGCGTCCGCCGGCGTCGGCGAAGTGATGTTTACCATCGGCACCTGCGTTATATGGTCCTGCCCGGTGTACATTCCGCCGTCAATGAACGCGCGCATTACCAACATGGACATGTATTTGCCTATCTCGGCGGTGCCGAAATTCGCCTGCGTGCCGAAACCCGAAACCGCGACGTAGGCGCTGTTCGTTCCCGTTTTCATGCGCACCAGCGCGCTGGACCTGTAGCTGGTGGAATAGCTGGAATTGTAAAAACTTCTTTCCACGCCGCCGATGGACGGGAACTCTATCGTGGTGCGCATACCGGAATAGGTGGCGTCGTTCCATTCCGACGGGTCGTTGCCGCTGTCGCTCAGCGTGAAAGGGCGCGGCGCGGTCAGGGTGTCGAGCATCGGGAAGTTGAACATCGCGGCTATGTTGCCGGTGAGCGTCGTCGCTGCGCCGGTTGCGCTGTTTTGCCCGCTGTGGTTGAAGGGATGCGTCGAACTGGTTTTCGAGCCGTTGAAAAAGGAAGCGCAGCCGTTGGGCTGGAATCTGAAATTCACGTTGCGCGACAGGGCGCCCGCCGCCGGGTATGTAGCCCTGTAATAGTTCGGGATGCCGCGCACATTCAGATTGGTGGGCAGGTTGCCGTTGCTTGTCCAGAAAGTATAGTCGTCATCTGGGAACAACTCTCCCAGCCAGGGCTTGCAGTACCAGGAAGCGTCGGTTCTGGTTATCAGGCGGCTGTTCTGCTGGTCGCCGGTGTAGTTTACTATTTCATTGACGTGGCCCGTTGTTGCCACGTCTCGCGCGGACAGCCAGGGCGTCATGACAAAGGGAAGCGAGTTTGCAAGGGGCGCCATGTCGCTGCCAAACTCGCCGCCGAAGCCATAGTAGTAATAGCTCCAGCCGTTCATGGTGCTCCATATGGCGTTGGACTGAAGAAGTCCGTTGCGCACCAACTGCATATAGCGCGGCACGTCTATATGGTTGTCGTCGCCGCCCCAGCCGGCGGCGGTTTTGCCGAGATTGTTGTAGCCGGTAGGCGCAGTCCTGAAATACCAGTTGTAGCCGCTGTTGGCCACGATATCCGAATAGGGGCAATAAGCCGCGTCCCCGGTGAACTGATACTGCTCGGTGAATGGCACCGCGGCGTTTATCCATGCATAAGTGCGAGAGAGATTGTACGGCGCGTTCGCCGTGGTGCCCGTAGTGGTATCGGTGCCTATGCGGGTTTCAATGGTATGCCGCTGCCCGCCGGCGAGGCCCGTGGCCCCACCGATGGGTATGGTTATTATCCAGCGCGCCGTGTTTTTGGGCAGAGAGTCGGAGTTTGTGGTCAGGTTGGTGGTAAAATCCGGCGAGCCTGCCGGACCAGTCGGGAACGGTATATACTCCATGCCATATAACTTCATATCGGCGGAAGAGCCGGTGGTTCCGTCCGGCAGCCCTTGCTTGTGGGATGAGTCGCCGTTGTAGAACCCATGGCGTATGGGCGTATTATAAAGCGTTATCAGCGTGGAGCCGGCTGTCGGATGAGTGATGCTGAAGCTTCCTGCGGCTACCGAGGCCGCGCTTTGGATACCGGTGTATTTTGTAGTAACCGTGGCGGCGGTATATTGCGTGCCGCTGTTGCCGGCTATGTATGTGACATTCGCGGCAGGGAAGTCAACATAGTCGCTGGGTAAAAATATGGAGGTATAGGGAACGCTGCTCGCATTGACGCCCGAACCGGCGAAATCACTCAAATGCCCCGCCGCTGCATATGCATAAACCCGCAACTTTATGGTGGTGGCGGCGGCGGTATAGGCGATTCTTTCCGGATGCGCCACCACTCTTACGTTCGGCATGACGGCAGGGTCCTTTGCCGCGTCAGAATAGTTATGCATCGGCGGCAGCGGCAGCAGTTCGCCGTGCAGGTTTATCAGCATTATGTTTTTATACGCCGAGTAATTGCCCGAACGGCCCGAATTCATCCACTCCAGCAGCAGCCGCCAGCTCGGCTCCGGCGGAGCCACCCCGGCGGCCTGCGAGGCCGCCACCGCCTGGCTATAGAGGGCTTCCTCGTCGGGTTCGCGCACTGCGTGGTTGAACTGGTCGCAGAGCGAATAGGTGTTTTGGAGGAAAGTGCCGTCGGAAGCGTAGGTGGCCGTGTTCGTCAGCACGCTGTCAACCTGCACTCTGCCCATGAACCCGTCGGGGTCGTAAAATTTGTAATCGCTGCTGGTATCATCCTGTGTCAGTCCGGGATAAAGATACACCAGCGGCGCTGGCGCGGCGTTGGTACGAACCGCTTTGTTCACATTGGGCGCGTAGTAAGGGTCGCGCCCGTAGGAGAGGCGGTCTATCCAGTGCGTTCTCAATTCCAGGCCGGGGTTGCGGGACTGCAAGTCCGACAGAATGCTATCGAAAAGAGGCCGCATGGTTGGCAGCGAGGACCACCAGCCCGCCACGTTTTCAATGGCGATAACGTAAACGTCAAGCACCTGCGTTGGGACGAACTGCGACTTTATGGTTTTGAGCACGGTCATGGTCTGCGCCAGGCTTTCCCCCGCGGCCTGAGGCGTGGAGAGAGGGCAGGCGCCTTTGTAGATTCGCACGAAAACGCGGCGGGCGAAAGGGTCGTCGGGCACCTTGATGACGCTTATCTGCCGCAGGTATTTCCAGCCGCCGCATGGGCCCGGCGTGTTGCCGCTCAGCGCCGAAGCCGGGTCGGTGGTGGCCAAATCCGTGGTAAGAACCGTTTTGTAGAGGGAGCCGTCATCATAATCGTCGAGCACTGAAACGTCTATTTTTTCCGAGCCGGCCACCAGCGAGCGCAGCTCTTCCAGCATCTGCATGGCCTTCTGGTTGGCGAAGGTTC
The DNA here is from genome assembly GCA_028688475.1 of Elusimicrobiales bacterium. Lineage (GTDB taxonomy): Bacteria > Elusimicrobiota > Elusimicrobia > Elusimicrobiales > Elusimicrobiaceae > JAQTYB01. The sequence goes on along the minus strand of JAQTYB010000011.1, from coordinate 12,265 downwards.
CCTCTTTTATGGAAACGTTCTGCCTGCTCATGAAGCCCTGAATCTGCACAAGCCCCATGGTCACTATCCCCAATATGGAAGCGGCGATAAGCACTTCGATGAGGTTGAAGCCGTTGCGGTTGTCCAGCCGCGCAAAAAGTTTCATAAGCTAGTTCTCCAGTCCCGGCACGCCTATGAACACATGCAGGGTGGACTTGTTTTCCCGGTATTGGCAGATTTGCTGCGTCACCGCGTTTCTCATGGCATCGTCATAGTTTATAGTAGCTTTATCGGTGGGGCTGGTGCGCGATATGGTGGCGCCGCCGAACGCGACCACAGAGCCGTTGACGCTGGCGGGGTCGTATAGCTTGAGCGTGCCCGTGACATATATGAAACCGCTGTAAAGCGCGTTGGAATTAGCCTTGATTTCGAGGTCTCCGTCCACAATCAGAATTCCGCTGCCCACCAGCGGGCGCGTGGAGGAGAATACCGCGCTGCGGTCTATGAATATAAGCGTCATGTCCGGCAGCGTCACCGGCAGATAGTGCGTGTCGGTTACCATGTAGTCGGACAGCAGCTTGAGTTCCGAGAGGGAAACTCCCATCAGATATTGTATTGTGGGGTCGTTGGGCGAGGTGGTTGTGCCGGGCGTGGTGCTGAGAACCCCCGTGCCGACTTTTTTAGCGTTGTTTCCCGTAAACCGCGCGAAAGCGTAGGTGCCGCCCAACCCCATCAACGCCCCGCCGCTGTTGACTGTGACGTTGTAAGTCGAGCCGGAGCCGCCGTCGTGAGTAAGCAAAGCCGCTTTCACCGGCAGGTTGAGCGCCAGCCGTTTTATCTCTGTTGATGAACGCACGGTGCTGAGCACCACGTTCGGCGCTACATTGAAAGCTTTTGTTGGGTCGTTCCGCTGAAAAATATAGCCCACGCTTTCGAGATACCACACCAGCCCCTCGCCGTTGAAATGCCCGTCCATGCGTTCGCCGGTCACATCGTGCACGGCGTGCGCGTTATAGGGATTGGTGCTTATCGCGGGGTTCGCGGACTGCTTGACCACTTCATAGCGGCCCCATTTCGAGCCGTTGACTGAAACCGGAAACTCGCTGACGATGCCTATGCTCTGGTCTATCGTGTCGCTGATTGCCGGATTGGCATTGTAGAGCGGATTGAAGGCCGCGTCGGGGTACGGGTACGCCACGGGAGGGTAGCCGCTTTTCACAGGCTGAGTCGTCTGGCGTTTGAACCATGAAATAGCGTCCACAAGTCCGGCTCGGGACACGTTGTCGGCCTCCGTAAGCGAATGCTGTTGTACTTTGCTGTTGCGCTGGGAAGTGACTATCAATTGCCCGCCCACGGTCATGAACAATGCCACCACAAGCGACAGGAATATCGCTATAAGCAAAGCCGAACCCCGGCGTTTCGCCGCGGTTCTTTCTGATATTACCGTGAAAGCGCTTGGGTTAAAGCTGGACATAAGCTTTGCCGCCCCTTTTGGTGTACTACGCTTCCTCGTGGACAGTATAAGTATATTGCGCGCGCATTGAATGCGCAAGGCTAACTTTGTGCGCAAAGCCGCGCAATAGTTTTGAAACAGGCAGTATCAGCGCCTGGCAAAAACCGCGAGACTAAACAAATAGCCAGACAACCGGTTAAGATATTTCACCGCCGCCGGTTGCCCGGGCAGGGCGCAGACCAGCGTTTCGGCGGTGCGGCACTTCGCGCGGGCAAGCTGCACCGCCGCTTCGGGGAGCGATTCGCCCGGAATGATGAAAGCTTTTGGCAACGGAGCCAGCGCGGATAGCCTTGCAATCTCCCGGTCAAGCGCCGCCGCGGCGCGCTCAAGCGTTTCGTCCGCCGGAGCGCCCGCCACCTGGCCGCACAACGCAATCAGCGCGCGCTGCGCGGCGAGAATCTCCTTCGCGCCGCGCGGATAGACCGCGCGCGCCGCGCCCAACTGGCAGTTCAACTCGTCCAGCGCGGCCAGCGCGCGTATTCGCGCGGAGCTTTTTTTGACCCTTTTGCCGCCGGGCAAGCCGGTGACTCCGCGGTCTCCACGGTGTTTCATAAAACGCTCTCAACTCCAGCAGGCCTGATGAATATTCGGCAAATATTATACTATCTATTTCAGGCACACTACGGAGGATATTATGAAAGACAAGGTTGAGCAGGCTCTCGCTAAAATCCGTCCCATGCTGCGGGCCGACGGGGGCGACGTGAAACTCGTTTCCGTGGACGAAAAAACCGGAGTGGTAAGGGTAACGCTTACCGGCGCGTGCGGCTGCTGCCCGGGCGCGGCGATGACGCTTAAAATGGTGCTTGAACGCAAACTCAAGGAAGAAGTTCCTGGCGTCACTCAGGTAGTGCCGGCGTAAGTAAACGCCGATGCCGACGCTGGATTTGCACACCCATTCCGACCAGTCGGACGGCACCTGTTCCCCCGCCGAAGTCGTGCGGGGAGCGGCAAGGCGCGGCGTATCCCTGCTGGCGCTAACCGACCATGACACCGTGTCCGGCTGCGCCGAAGCCGCCGCCGAGGCGGAGCGGCTGGGCGTTGCGTTTGTCCGCGGAGTTGAGATAAGCACCCGGCTCGACGACCACCTCCACATACTCGGGCTGGGCGTTGACGTCGGGGAAAAAGGCCTAAAAGCCGCGCTCGGATTCGCCCTTGCAAAGCGCGAGGAGCGCGTCCGCCGCACCGTCTCGCAGCTTAACGAGGCGGGGATTGAAGCCGACTTCGCGCGGGTGCGCGCCCGCGCCAAAGGCAGCCTTTCCCGCGCGCACGTGGCGGATTATCTCAGGGCCACGAACCGCGCGCAGACCCGCCAGGACGCTTTCCGCAAGTATCTCGTTCCCGGCAGGCCCGGCTACGTCGCGGGAATGGGGCTGGATGTGAACGAGACCATAGCAGCCATACGCGGCGCGGGCGGCGCCGCCGTGCTGGCTCATCCCGGCATCGTGATGTCCGTTCTGGACCTGCCGGCCTGGCGCACCGCGGGGCTTGGCGGGCTGGAAGCGTTTTACGCCGCCCATACCGAGGAGATGACGCGCCGGCTGCTCTCGCTGGCCGCCAAATACGGGCTGTTCGTGACAGCCGGTTCGGATTACCACGGCCCGGCCTCAGGGCGGGAAAATTCCATCGGGGTGAACGTGTCGGAAGAGGATTTCGCGAGCATGAAAAAATCTCTGTCGGGACTGGCCGCGTGGAATACATAGCGCACCGCGGCGCGAGCGCGTACGCGCCCGAAAACACGCTGGACGCGTTTGAGCTGGCGCTTAGCATGGGCATGTCGTCGCTGGAGCTGGACATTCAGCTTTCCGCCGACGGCGAGCTTGTGGTTCATCACGATTTGGATTTGAAGCGCACCGCCGGAGCGGACGTTAAAATAGCGGATTGCGGCTATGCCGGACTTCTGCGCTACGACGTGGCCGCGCATTTTCCCGGCGCGAAAAGGCCGCAGCGTATTCCCACGCTGGCGCAGGCACTGGCACTTGTCGGCGGGCGCGGTTTCGTGAACGTCGAGATAAAAAACGACCGCGGGATTTACGCGGGAATCGAGCATAAACTGCTTGAAGTCCTCAGGACTTGCGGCAACGGCTGGCCGCGCCGGGCGGCGGTGTCGAGCTTTTATCATCCAAGCCTCGAAACTGTGCGCAGGCTCGACCCTGAAATTAAAATCGGCGTGCTGGCCTCAAGTTCAGTTTCCATCGGGGACGCCGTTGCGCTGGCGGTGCGGCTGCGCGCGGAAAGCGTCAACATCAACGCCCGCCGGTTCACGCCGGAGGCGGCGCGCGCGGCGCATTCGCGCGGCCTGAAAATGCTGCTTTACACGGTAAACGACCGCCGCCGCGCCAGGGAGCTGGAAAGCATGGGCGCCGACGGAATATTCACCAATAATCCCGATATCTGCCAGGACGGCTGGAACAAAACAGGCGGCACGGATGACTGAACCGATTTCAGAAGCCGAATTGCAGCGCAGGCTGGCGCAACTCGAAGCCAAAGGGCTCTCAAGGCTGCTGCCGTCGGCGGACATGCGCCGCGCGGCGGAACTGTCGCTGGAAATAGACCGGCTCAAGAAAGAAAAAAACGCCGTCGTGGCGGGCCACGTTTACCAGCGGCCCGAAATACTGGCCGCCGCCGCGGATTTCACGGGCGATTCCTACAGGCTGGCCAAACTCTGCGCGCAGACCGCCGCCGATACGATAGTTTTTTGCGGCGTGCGCTTCATGGCCGAAACCGCCAAGCTTTTAAGCCCGCAAAAAACGGTAATCCTCCCCGCGCCGGAGGCGGGCTGCACTCTGGCCGACAGCATAACCGCCGACGACGTGCGCGCGCTCAAGGCGCAGTATCCGGGCCTGCCGGTGATAACTTACATCAACACTGCCGTTGAAGTGAAGGCGGAAAGCGATTGCGTTGTGACCAGCGCCAACGCGGAACTGATTCTGCGCAGGTTTTACAAAAAACATCCGCGCCTGATTTTCATCCCCGACGCGCTGATGGGCGCCAACCTCGCGCAAACGCTGGGAAAGACTCCGGGCAGGGACATCATCCTCTGGAAGGGCTCCTGCGTGGTGCATGAGGGTTTCAATGCGGGCGTCATACGCAGTTACCGCAGCCGCTATCCGGGGCTTAAAGTGCTTGCGCACTCAGAATGTCCGCCGGATATAGTGCGCGAATCGGATTTTGCCGGCGGCACCTCCGGCATGATGGCTTATATCGGCAAAACCTGCGCGGCGGCTTATATGCTGGTGACGGAATGCGGCCTCGGCGAGCTTGCGCTGCTCGATTTCCCCGACAAAAAATTCATCGCCATGTGCAGGCTTTGCCCGTACATGAAACTCACCTGCCTCGAGGATGTGACAGCGGCTCTCAAAGCTCCGTCCCCGTTCCAGATAATACAGAACCCGCCCGCCGAAACCGCCCGCCGCGCCCTTGCCGCGCTGAACAAAATGTTCGAACTGGCCGGCTGAACTGAATCATATAAATCATGAAGAACCTTGTCAGACACAAGATTGGGATGTCGCTGTACTTTCCGCCAGTTGTTTAAGCGCCTGATTCATTCTGATAAAACCATTCCGCGTTTCGCTTCCTGTAAATCTTAAAATCACGCCGCTTAAAATTCCCGCGAAATTCTCTCCCTGGGTGAATCTGACCTGCCCGGGGTTCAATTCCTCGATTTTGAAATAATGGTGTCCGTCAAATATCCCTTTTACAAACAAGCTGCCCAGCCAATCCAGATATTTTAATTTCTCAACGTTCAAGACAGTGGGCTTGAATATAAACCGGCTGTTGCCGTTTTTCATCGTGTTTATCAGTTTGCCTCCCGCGATTGCCTGTCCTGAACTGTTTATGATGAACGGGTTCCAGTTTTTGTAGTTGTCAAAGTCCGTGAGAATTGCCCAGACTTTTTCTTTTCCGGCGTTTATAACGATTTGCGTTTCGATGGTTTTTTGCATGGGGGTATCAACTCCGTGAGCGTTTGGCGTCCGGCGCGCGATGGCGGGACAGCGGGCCGGTCGTTTTGCGCAGCAGCAGTTCGGAATGTCCGGCTATAATAAAGTCCTTCAGTGTTCCCACATATTTGTAACCCAGCTTTCTGTAGAGAGCGCGCGCCCGCTTGTTAAATGATGATACGCACAGGAACATGTTGGGCGTTTCCCGGAACACCCTTTTTTCAGCGAACAGCAGCAACCGCGTTCCATAGCCGCCCCCCCTGAATTCGGGAGCGACGCAGATTGACTGCACGTAGCCCTTGAAAGTGCCGCACATTTGCAGAACGATAAAGCCGGCCAGCCTGCCGCTTTTTTCCGCGATGTATACTTCCTTTCCGGGGCCGCGCAAGGCATTGATGCAGTCGCCGTACTTCCGCCCCAGCGTAAGCCACGGCTCGCAAGCGGACATCAGCCGCGCGCATGCCCGCAGTTTGGCCGGCTGCGCGGTTTTGGTTATTTTAGGGAGTCTTTCTTTTGCCGAATCAACGCGCATTGCATTCAACTCCTGGCTTTCCCGGTGACATTATCAAGCGAAATCGCTATTACGGCGGTTCTGTAAAGGGAGTTCAGGGCGCGCTCTTTCCCTTTTTCCAGGAATTCCCGCGCATACTTTTTCAGCAATGCCATGAGCACCGGCATTTTCTCGTCGCTCGAAACTTCACGGGCTGTTCCGAAAGCAATAGCGCTTTGATAACGTGTGCTCAACTGTTCCGGCAACGGAACGGCTTCCGTCACCACGCAGAAAGAAACTTTGTTGCAGGCGCGTATGCAATCGAGTTTCGCTCCTTCCAAAGCGCAATGAAAATAAATCGCATTATTCATGTAGACGTAATTTACCGGCACACCGTAAGGGTAGCCGTTCTCCCCAATCAACAATAACACTCCATAAATCCCTTTCGCTAAAATTGCATCGGCTTCCGGGCGGGAAAGTTGCCTGTCGGCGCGTCTCATTTTTTTAAACACAATCACTTCCCTCCGGCAGGCATACTGATTTCCAGTCTCGTGGAATTCTACAAAAATCCGGCGGGACAGATTGTATAACAGCAAGAACCGCTATCCTTCTCTTGGAATGGCGCATAACGTCTTATATCCATGCTTTTTAATAGTCTATAAATAGTTTTTGTGCCTCTATTTACGGACATATCGGCGTAACGAGCGTATGGTTATAAATAGTTTTTAAATAGTTTTGCCGCTCAAGACCCAATATCCAGAACGTCTTGGCCCAATAAATTTAATCTTTCCGTCTTTTCGCAATTCTTGAAGCATGTTATTGATATCTGCGCGACCTAACTCAGGGAGGATATCCATAAAATCTTTTACAAACCCTTTCTCATTTTTCTCGATATGGCTGAGTATCAACTCCTTTCTTTTATCACGGGATATACCTGCCAGTCGCGTATGGACGCCGGGCTTGCCCGCATGCTTGTAATAGGCATGCGCTAAGATGTATTTGGCCCCGCTTGTCCGGCCTACGCGCTCGATTATGCCGAGGTCTAAGAACTTATCCTTGAACTGCAAATCCCACGTCTTTTGCTCACGAATTCGCTCCAACTCGTATATCTCCTCAAAGGAAAGCAGTATCTGCTTGTCCTTTGCGACTTTTTCCAGGAAAAGTATGAAATCCTTATCCTTCAACTGCGTGGGGATATGCAGATGGACAGAATAGCTGTCGCTGCCGGAAAAATCGGGCATGCCCTTACCTTCGCGTATCGAACTGCTAAAAATGTCATTCATGCCCTGCCCGGCGCGCTCCACAAGACCGGCCTTCTCAAATGTCTCCGCGATAACGCGGTTTCGCCAGAACCGTTTCACTAAAATGTTGTCCGGCGTGATGCCCAATGGGAACCCTCCGGGGCTTTCTATGTCGAAATCTTCCGGGCTGGCTGTTATGAAAATTGAGCGACCCCCAAGCGTATAGTCCCGATGTGCCACCGCATTCAGCAAAGCCTCGCGTATAGCTTTTTCGTTGAAGGCAAAAACCTCGCGCTGGATGAGGCCTTCCTGGAACGGAGACCGCAAGTTGCGGGCGTCTATGGTATTCCAAACTTCGTCGTAAATCTTGGAAAACGGCTCACGCCATGTTTTGCGGAAATCGTGAGGGATTTTTTTGATGCCGCGCCACTCGAAGATTATTTCGCTGGTGGGGAGCAACTGGTCAAGCTTTTCCTTCTTGCCGAATAGCACAAGCCCGCCATAGTTGATGCCGGAGTCCGACATAATACAGATAGCGCGGAGGAGTTTTTCCGTAGAGAATTGCAGATATTCTGACCGATTGGCTTTTTGCGCCCATTTCCGCCTGAAATTATCTACGGCGGATTCGTCCATATCGGACAGCTTCAATTCTGGGACTATTTTAGTGGAAAAATCAGGGTCCAGTTCCGTAAGTATTTGTTTCAGCTTCATGTTGTCCATTTCTACTATGGACTCGCCCACGCGCATGGGATATTTATACCGGCCAGTAGACTGCACCGGCTGTCCGGGCTGACGCGCGGGCACATGGAAAATTAAAACGCGGCCATCGGGATGATGCAATTCCTCGACATCCACACGGATTTTTATCGTGTTCAGCAAATCGTGGGAAAGTTTGGCGTGGTTGCCGTGAAAAGCGTTGGTGCCCACTACTTCATGTGTTTTGTCGTCCACGCCTAGAATCAACATGCCGCCGCCTTCGTTGGCAAGCGCGGCGCAATAATCAGGCAAATCCTTATCATGGCTGAAACTGTTTCGCGCTGCCTTGAATTCCAGATTCAGCCCCTCGTGCTGTTTCAACCATGAATTGAAAATAGCGATATCTGTCGTCATTGCGGTTCAGGTCTTTTGAACTGTCTTTTCAGTATATCAAGTATTTTCAGCGTCGACAAAATGCGCAAGCCCCCGACATTTTTGCCAGAGCCCTGTTTTATATTGATTCTAAGTTTTGCAAGTGCTTGCAAAAGTTATCAAAATGGCGAACGGTGTGGACTAAGTATCAAGAACCATCTTTGCCATAATATTTTCATGGCAAAGTGTCTGAGAGACTCTGATATGCCGAGATAAATTTTTATCAGAAGCCTTTCTGTTTTTTCCATTTGATGATTCTGCCATGTGCATTTTTATATGGTGAAGATGTATTGAATTGTATCATTCGCCCCAAAGTCCATTTTCCATACCAAGGTGTTTCATATAATTGTTCATTTTCTGTTTTTATAATCAAACCAATAATGTTTCCCACCGTCTTATCAAGTAGTGTTAGTAGAGTGGTAATATCATCGTTTCTATAATCAGCATAAAACTTCTGAGCAAGTTTTCCCAATTCATTCCATTTATAACCTGTTTCCGGGAAATCAACTTTATGTCCTTTTTCTTTCCGCCAATGCCACTTCAAAACCAATTCACCCCAACCGATTAAATACGCGACGATATCGCAAAGACTTATTTTTGCGCCTTTCACATGACCTTCCAGTTCTGCCGTGCGGGTTGCACTATCAGGTACGGAGGCAAAATCCATTTTCAATTTTTGATAGGAAGATTCGATTTCTTTTATGAGTTCAGTTTTATTCTTTGGAACCATATTAGACTCATACGCTTGGGGGCATAAACTCTTCACAAAAAACTGGCGGGGCGGACTGTATAACAGCAAGAACTTTTACGGTCAAATTCATTCGGGCAGAATCAATTTTTTAGAAACCTTTTGGCAATGACCTTTTTGTCTTTCCAATTCCACCATTTTAGCTTTTTCTCGTTTCTGCCGCCTTCAGCGAAATATACGGCGCACCGGAACACATATAACAAACATCTGTCTTGTACTTGACCAACATGCTTGTTTGAAATTTGATAAATTTTTTCAGGGTTTTTGCCTTTCAAGTCATCTATTGAATTGATACCGATATTTTGCAAATCTTTGGCAATAGATATTCCGACACCGGGTATTGCGAGCAGGGGGTTTTTTACAGGAACTTCTTGATTCATAAAGGCAAAATCACATTATCATTAGCATCAAATTCCCAGAATGGGTTGTGAGCAACTTCAATTAAATGCCCGTCCATATCCTTGAAATAGCCGCTATATCCGCCCCAAAAGACTTTTTGGGCAGGTTTAACTATGGTGGCACCCAGTTTGCTGACTTCCAGCAGAACTTCATCCACCTCTCGTTCGGTTTTCGCATTATAAGAGAGTGTGATGCCAGAAAACCCTGTTGGGGTATTTTCCACGGTCGCATCATTTGCAAGCAGTTTTCTGGGGTATATCGCCAAAATAATTCCCCCCAATGGGAAGAGTGCCAAATCGTCTTGGCTGGCGGAAGATTTCCTCCAGCCGAGGCCTTTTTCATAAAAATTAACGGCTTTCTGAAAATCTGCCACACCTAGAGTTATTAGATTCAATTTTTGTCTCATTTGGGCAGTATAGCAAATCTCGATTGCTCTATTGCTCTGCCATTTTTTTGCCTCTGGTAAAAGATGGCGGGGCAGACTGTACGATAGCAAGAACTTTTACGGCTTCTTTTTCGTGGTGTGTGCCATAATCTGGACAGAGGCAGTTGGGTCAATTTCGCAAGCGAATGGAAAATTGCCGCTGTAGTATAGCCTGGGATTCAAACGTGCCCTCTGCTGTCGGGTGCAACACGGTCGCAGTTTCCTGCCCCTCGCCCAGTATCACAAGACCGCGCTGCGGCCCTTCAAGCGCCACATGCAGCGTGAAAAAGAAGTTCGTATATGTTTTCATTTTCGGCAATGCAAACTGAATACCCATACTTATAATTTTGAAGTAACCACATTTGATGCCGTCAAGGACTTCCGTACCTTGATATATCCATTGAGCGGGAGCTGCGACGAAATCGCCGCCGAATCCTTTTCTTTCATGACGAGCTGAGAAGTAAGTTGCGCCAGGAACCATGCCTTCCGGTATATGCTCTGTGGATTCCTGCATCTGATGGATGTCTTGGATTTTGAAAAACAAAAACTGTCCCACATCGTCTTTACGCACCGTTTCAAAAATTGTCTGCAACCGGTTAAGCGCATCCGTGTCGTCTTTATAGGAATAGGAGAAGGAGTTTGAAAAATTCTTGGAGAGGTCTGCTACTGCTTTAAAGGATATTTGTGCTAATGTAGCCGGCTGGCTTTGCCTGTATTGCACAAGAGGCGATATTGTCAATTTTCGCTCTAAACCTTCTTGCGTCTGCTGGAGCATTATTTCAACTGGAATTTGTATTTCCTGAACTAACATGCCGTCACCGGCCTGAATAGTGTCATCTTGCCGGACAGCCGGGAATATTGTGTCCGTGTCCTCATAGTTATAGCGGATGATTTCACCGGCTTTAAATTGATGATGGTGAAAAGCATCGTCCGAGTAAGCAGGTGCAGCTAAAAGAATCGCTGAGATAACAAAGAATAGTTTCCGTGTTTCTTCCATTGACACCCCCCCCCTGATAATTTCCGCAAGCATTTGCAAAAGTTTACAGACTGGCAGGACAGACTGTATAACAGCAAGAACCTTCATCGCCAATTTTGAATTCTAGCGATTCCCTGACGGTTATTTCGCTGTCGTCTCCGGGGGGATTGCTGGGTTTATTGGCGTCCCAGATTGCAAATCTGGCGGAATTGTTTGCAAAACCCAATCCAGAAAATCTCCAATGACTCGGGGGGTTTGGTTTTCGCCATTGCCGGTGGTCCAGTGGTGGTCGAGACCCTCATACCGTTTATAGGTCAAATTGTGTTTTTCTAAAGAAGCGAATCGGTCCCGAACAATATCAGCGCTTTCTATGGGAGCGTTTGTATCGCTGGTTCCATGCGCGACATAAACCGGTATGCCCAGTTTGACAAAAAAACCCAGAGCGTTGTACCAAAGATATGAAGCCCACCGCTTGTAGGTGTTGTCTTCCCCATCCCATGTTTGAGTGGAGGTCGGAGATTTTCTAATTTCTTCGAATTTCTTATCCAACCTTTGCAATTCTTCCTTAATCGTGGGCTGGGAAGCGCCTGCGGCGGACAATTCTTTCTCCTTTAGTTTCTTGAGTTCCCATGCTTGGCCCATTCCCCCGCCAGCCAGAGAAACTACTGCGGAAGATTGCGGATAACGAAAAGCAATTTCGGGAGCAATGGCACCGCCTTCTGAGCCGCCCATTATAACGGTTCTGCCATCCCAGTTTGGGAACAGATGTTTCGTGTTGGAAAGAAGCAGGAGAGCGTCATTTATGCGCTGGTCTCTGTCATTTGATTCCAGATATTCCTTGGAGCAGGGAGCGCCGGTATCGTGCGGTTTTACGCCTTTTTTCTCAAGCGTCAATATCCCGAATCCTTTTTCAAGAAAAGGCGTGAAGTAGGGAATAATGGAATCCACGGAAGAGCATCCTGAACCGTGCAAATACAGAATCGCAGGGAACGATTTACCGGGGGGAGTCAGAGCATAATATGTGATATCGGTTCCATCGCTTCGGCGGAGTGTTCCAATCGCAGGAGCACTGTTTTCTTTGGCCCGAATAACGGAGGTGTTTTCTGTTTGCGCAAGAGTTATTTTATTCCCCGTTGAAGAATCTGTTCCAGCATAGACTTGAACCAGCAACGAATTGGAAATTGCGGTCAGCAAAGGAAGTATTTTTAACAGCCGCGTACCTTGCATTAGTTTCCTCTTCTCATGCCAATTTTTGCAAGTTGCTTGCAAAAGTTTACAAAAGAGTGGGATTCGGCCACAAGTTCCCGAATCGCGCCAGCTATAATCTAACCATAGGGCAATACATCTTGCCAACCCAAATCGTACCGAAATCGACGGGGCGTCACGGTGTTGCAAAATATAGCCATGACGCATGGATTCAAAATGGCAT
>JAQTYB010000010.1 GCA_028688475.1 Elusimicrobiales bacterium | reverse complement strand
CGGAAAAACGTTTTTTTCCGCCGTTCCGGCGGCGGCTGTCTTGCTTGCCGCGCCATATTTCTCCGCGAAAGCGGCGCAGGCGGACGCCGCGGCTCCCGTCGTCCACGCGCGAAATGTCATTTTTTACGACAATTTCAAGCCGGAGGAGCCCTCCCGGCTCGACGCGCCGCGCTACGCTTCGCGGAAAGCGGGAATCCTCATCATCTCTCAGCCGGGCGGCATCGAATGGAGGGAAAAAATCCGCCAGGCCGCCGAACCCTGGCGCAGGCAAATGCCGGTGGAGACCATCTCCGGCGCGGCGGATTTGCGCGCCCTGGAGGCCGCGGCGGCGAAACTCGACTCCTACGGCGTGAAAAGAATCATCGTGGTGCCGCTGTTCATCACCTCCTATTCCGAGGCGCTAAACCAGACCCGCTACCTGCTGGGCCTGCGCCGCGACCCCAGCCCGACTTTTCTCAAGGGCCAGCATGAAAGCGCGGACATGCGCTCCGCCCGGCGGCTGCAATCCAGAACCCCGCTAGTGATGACCACCGGGCTCGAAGGGGACGAGCAGGCCGTGGCCGCTTTCGCCGGCAAGTTGGCGCAGTTCAAATCCGGCGTGAGCGGGCCGGTCTCGCTGGTCATCGCCGCGGCGGGTCCGTCCGCGGATTCGACTTCCGCGCTTGCGCAGGCGCAGTTCAATTCGATTGCGGCGGCTCTCGCCTCCAAATACAAGCTGGCGGACGCGCGCGCTGTGCTGCTGCGCGCCGATACGACGAGGATGGACGCCCCGTTTCCCGCGCTCGGCCTGAAAAACACGGTCCTGCCCCCGGCCAGAACAGGACACGAGGCGGTTGACGCCTCGCGCGCGGAGTTGCGCAAAACCGTCAGGGAATTGTCTAAAATTTCCAAAGTGCTGGTGCTGGGCTACTCGCTTGACGCGGGAGAATTAGATAAAATAATAGCGTACGCGCTTGAGGGCGATTTTTTCGCGTGGGGCGGAACGGTCTCGCCGGACGGAGCGCGGGTGTCCGCGTGGCTTAAATCGCGGATAGAGCGCGGACTTAAAATGAAGCCACTGCCGCGCTATTTCGAGCCCGTCTCGCTGGAAAGGAAAAAGCATGATGACAACAAACCCGCAGCATACTGAGATTTCGATAGACGTGTTGGACAAGGGCTTCATCCGGCTGGTGGATTTCATGGGCGGAGACTTGCGCGCCGTGCAGTCCGCCAGGGTGACGTTCGGCTCGGCGTCCAAAGGCGAGGAGCGGGACCGGAAACTCATAGAGTACCTGCTGGCCAACGCGCACTTCACCCCGTTCGAGCACTGCTCCTTCCAACTGCACGTGAAATGCCCGATTTTCGTGGCGCGCCAGTGGATGCGCCACCGCTGGGGCTCCTACAACGAGGTCAGCGCCCGCTATACCGAGGTGAAGGACGAATTCTATACTCCGGCGGAGTTCCGCGTCCAGGACGCTCATAACAAGCAGGGCTCGCTTGCCGGAGCGAAGCTCGACCAGCGCAGGCTGCTGGAAGGTTATGCCGCCGCGCAGGAGGCGTCGTTCGCCGCCTACCGCGGGCTGCTGGAGGCCGGCGTGGCGCGCGAAATGGCGCGCATGGTGCTGCCGGTGGCGCAGTACACCCAGTTCTACTGGACGGTCAACGCCAGGAGCCTGTTCAATTTCCTGTCGCTGCGGGCCGACGCGCACGCGCAGCGCGAAATCCGCGATTACGCTGAGGCGCTGATAAAAATATTCCGGGCCAAAATGCCCTGGACCTGGGAAGCCTTTGAAAAATTGTATCTGGCCAAAGGCGCGCTGTCGTTTTCGGGCGAGGCGATGAAGGCGTTCTGATGATGAGTTCCACGGCGAAAACTGTTGCGGCCCTCTTCGCGCTGCTTGCGGCGGCGGGTTGCGCTTTCGCGCAAAATCCGTTCCCGCCCGCGCAGGCTCCGGCGGCGCAGGAGCAGCCGCAGCAGTCCGGCGCGCAGCCGTCTCCCCCGCCGCAATCCGGCGGCACGGCCGCCCCGCCGCCCCAGCCGCAGCCCTTTCCGCAGCCCGTCCCTGGCGCCGCGGCGCCGCAAAACGCCGCGCCGCCGGACGGCGCCGCGCCCCTCCAGTCGCCGGGCGCGGAAAACGGCGCAAGCGCGCAAACCATGGAAAAGAGCGCGCCTCAGGTTTTCACCAAACCCGCGGCCCCAAAGCGGGCGAAGCGCAAAATCATCAAATCAGGCCTCGGCGCCAAAGCCAAACCCGCGCCGAAAACCGCGGTTAAAGCCGGGCGGGCGGACTCAGCCGGGGATATAGAGGCGAAATCCGAAACTCCGGCGGAGAAAGCGGCGAACCAGAAGCTTTTTGAAAAAGCCGCCGCGCTGCTCAGGACCGGGCGCGTGCAGGGGCCGGGGTTTCGGATTCTGGCGCGCTTTACGGGCACCACTGCCGCCGAGGATTATTTCGACCTCAGCGCCGGCTTCGACGGAAAAATTTCGGAATTCGACGCCGTGGATTCTCAATGGGTGGAAAAGGACGAGTCGGTGGGGCTGCTGGTGTCGCGGGAACTGGCGGCGATTCTCAGCGCCACGGGCTCGAAAGAGTCGGCGAAAAAGCGCTGGGGCAAGGTATTCGAAATGGCCAGGATAGCTTCGCCCGAAACCGGGCTGATAGTCAAAACTTTCGTGAAAGACCGCGACGACGTGCTGGAGGGCGACAGGCTGCTCACCGTGGCGCGCAAGCTGCGCGTGCTGGCCAGGATAGACGGCAAGCACGCCGGCAGTTTTGACACCGGCATGGCCGCCGTCATCACGGGGCCGGGCGGCGCCAAAGCGCTGGCGCGGCTGGAAAGCTTCAAGAAGGAAAAGACCGGCGGGTTTTACCGTCTGAAACTGCTCGTGACCTCCGCCAAACGCGGCATCGGCCCGGGCATGACGGTGGAAGGCGGGCTGGTGCTGCTGGACCATCCCGGTTCCCAGCGCGTTCCCGCTTCCGCCCTGTTCAGGCGCGGCGGGCAGACCTATCTGCTGACGCTGACCCCCGTGGAAACCGGCCTGTCCGACGAAGGCGACGTGGAGCTCGCCGGCGGCGCGCAGGCGGACATGGAGTTCATCTATCCGCGTTCGCTGCTGGCAATCTACAAAGCGCGGTCCGGCGCACAGGCGGTAAAATCAGGGCCGCGCCGGGAGTAGCATTCATGGAAAAGAAAAACCGGCAGCCGGAAACCACCGTCTACACCAATTTCCTGTTTCTCAAGGCGGACCGCAAATTCCGCCACCTGATGTCCAACGAGCGCATCGCCGCCAAGCAGGAGCTGGAAAACACGGTCTGCGCCGTGCAGGAGGAAGTCTTCCTGCGCACCTATTCGCTGGTCGGGCTGGACGCGGGCTCGGACATGCTGCTCTGGATGGCCGCGCCGGACATCGGCAAAATCCAGAAGGCCTGGTCGCGCGTCTCCACATCCGGCGCGGGCAGGTATTTCGACACGGCGCTGTGCTTTATCGGCATGTATCCGCAGCCAGAAGGCGTCCCCTCAAAAAAAGAGGCGGGCGGCGTTCCGGCGGGGCTGTTCGGGAAATCCCGCTACATGCTGCTCCATCCCCTCGTGCGCGAGCACGCCTGGTACGAGTTGTCCGAGGCGGAACGCGGCCGGTTCCTGGCGGAGCGGCAGACGGCGCTGGCCAAATACCCGTCGGTGACGGAGCATTTTTTCCACTCCTGCGGGCTAGACGAGCAGGAGTTCATAGTGGTGCGGGAATCCGACGCGCTCGACGACCTGGCCGCCGCCTCGCGGGAGCTGCGCGAGCAGCGCATCAAGATGTTCACCAAAAGGGACACACCCAACCCGCTCTGCGTGGGCGACGATTTGCGCAACATTCTCGACAGCCTGGGCTGACAAACATCGAATAAAAGGGGGCAGCACGTATGCGGACACTGGGAATAGTGATGGCGGGCGGAAAAGGCGAGCGGCTCTACCCGCTCACAAAGGAGCGCTCCAAGCCGGCGGTGCCGTTCGGCGGAAAGTACCGGATAATAGATTTCGTCATCTCGAACTTCGTGAACTCCGGGATATTCTCAAGCTATATCCTGGTGCAGTACATGTCGCAGTCCCTCATCGAATACATGCGCCTTAGCTGGCGCCAGAACGGCATCACAAACGACCAGTTCCTCACCGTCGTGCCGCCGCAAATGCGACTGGGCGAGATGTGGTACCGCGGCACCGCCGACGCCGTGCGCCAGAACCTCAACATCATCAGCGATTTCAATCCCGACGCGCTGGCGATATTCGGCGCCGACCACGTCTACCGCTGCGACATAAAGCAGATGCTCAAATTCCACGAGGAAATGAACGCCGACGTCACCGTGGCCGCGCTGCCCATACCGCTGCGCCAGGCCACCTCGTTTGGCGTGCTGTCGGTGGACGCCAAGGGGCGCATGAACGGTTTTGAGGAAAAGCCCGCAAACCCCAAGCCGATTCCCTCCAACCCGGGCTACTGCTACGCCTCGATGGGCAATTATATCTTCAACTACAACGCGCTGGTCAAGATGTTCCACGAGGAATACGCGGAAATGCCGGGCCTCGACTTCGGCAAGAGCATACTGCCCGCCATACACAAGCGCTACCGCGTTTTCGCCTACAATTTCCCCTCGCAGGTGCTGCCGGGCATGAAGCCGTACGAGGAAAAGGGCTACTGGCGCGACGTGGGGACGATACAAAGCTACTGGCAGACCAACATGGACCTGCTGGGCCAGACGCCCAAGCTTGATTTGTACAACCCCAAGTGGCAGATACATTCCGCCAGCTTCAACTCGCCGCCCAGTAAATTCATCGGCGCGGACATCCGCGACTCCATGATAAGCGACGGCTGCATAGTTGACAACGCCTCCATCCACCGCAGCATACTGGGCCGGGGCGTGAGCGTGCACGAGAAGTGCCATATCGAAGATTCCATCATCATGGACCATTGCGAAATCCGCGCCGGCACCCGCCTCAAAAAAGTGATAGTGGACCGCTTCAACACGCTGGGCCCGAAAATCAGCATCGGCCACGATTCCGACGAGGACGCGCAGCATTATTACATAGACCCCTCCGGCATAGTGATACTGCCCAGAGGGCGGACGCTGTCCTGATTGCGCCTGCGCGATGAGTGGCATGGTGACGAAAAAACTGAGGCTTGAAACCGGCGGCGAAGCGCTGAAGGTTTTGGGCGTTCAGGACCGCCGGCTGCGCCAGCTCGAACGCGAGCTGCGCGTGGCGATTTTCGTCCGCCACGACCCCGAAGGCGAAGGCGTGGCGCTTTCGGTGCGGGGCTCCGTCTCGCGGGTGGACAAAGCGCTCGCCAAAATACGCGCGCTTCTGGCGGAGTCAGCGCAAGCCGGCGCAGCGCCGGTCTCCGGCGAAAGCCGCGCGGAGGCGAACGGCTGGCGGCAGGAGGAAATTTCCGCGCTCAGGCCGCGCGCGTCCTGCAAGAACTCAAAAAACACTCCGGTCGGCGGCATCCTCTACCGCCCTGAACATGCGGCGCCGGTGGGGCCGCGCTCGGCGCGCCAGCAGGAATATGTCTCGGCGATTTTCGACCACGACCTGACGGTGGCCGTGGGCCCCGCCGGCACCGGAAAAACTTTCCTCGCCGTGGCGGCGGCGCTGCGCGCGCTGGAGCTTAACCTCGTGGACAGGATAATACTCACCCGCCCGATAGTGGAAGCGGGCGAGAAGCTGGGATTCCTGCCCGGAGACCTCTACGAGAAGGTCCACCCCTACCTGCGCCCGCTCTATGACGCTTTTTACGCCATGCTCGGCCCCGAGCGGATGCGCGCCTGGCGCGCGGACAATATCGTGGAAATCGTGCCGCTCGCCTACATGCGCGGCCGCACGCTGGAAAACGCCTTCATAATACTCGACGAGGCGCAAAATACCGTGCCGGAGCAGATGAAAATGTTCCTCACCCGCATGGGCCTCAACTCGAAAATGGTCATCACCGGCGACATCACGCAGATAGACCTCAAGGAAAAAGCGCAGAGCGGGCTGGTGCACGCGATGAGCGTGCTCAAAAAGACTCCGGCGGTGAAATTCATAGCTTTCCAGCACGAGGACGTGGT
Organism: Elusimicrobiales bacterium; assembly: GCA_028688475.1. Classification (GTDB taxonomy): domain Bacteria; phylum Elusimicrobiota; class Elusimicrobia; order Elusimicrobiales; family Elusimicrobiaceae; genus JAQTYB01. The sequence goes on along the minus strand of JAQTYB010000010.1, from coordinate 34,120 downwards.
GCGCCACCCGCTGGTAAAAGACATAGTGCTCGCCTACGAGACGTACGAAGGAAAGGGTCAAAAACAGTGAGAGTGAATGTTTTCTGGCAGGCGAAAGTTCCCGCCGCGCAAAAACCATCCTCAGCCCTGTTAACGCGCGCGGTGCGGCTGGCGCTGGGACGCGCAAACGTACGCGGCGAAGAGCTCAGCGTAATTTTCACGGACAAGCCGGAGATACGACGGCTAAACCGGCGGTTTTTGTCCCGCAACCGGCTTACCGACGTGATAGCGTTTTCGTACCCCGCGTACGGCGCGCTGGGCGATATTTATGTCTGCGCGGAAGTGGCGGCAAATCAGGCAAAGCGGCTTGGCCACAGCCTGAAAAAAGAACTTTTGCTGCTGGCCGCGCACGGCGCGCTGCATCTGTCGGGAATGCACGACGCAGACGCCGCGCAGCGCCGGAAAATGCACCTCGCCGCCGACAAGATAGCGGCAAAACTCGGATTTCAGGAGAATTTATGACGGCAACAGACACGCTGTGCGCAACCGCTACCGAAATAGAAAAAACCATCTCGAACCTCGGCTTGCGAAATTACCACTGCGACAACCTGGAGATGCTCTGGACCGGAGAGCTGGAAACCGACGAAACCGGTGAGCCGCTCGAAGAGCCCGCCGCCATAATGGAATGGGACGGCTCGCACGACGGGCACCGCGGTTTTCTAAAGACCGCAAAATCGCTGTTTGTGCCGCTGATATACACCAAGGTGCGCCGTTTCGACTGGCAGCGCGAACTCTACGAGTTCATCGAGAGCGAGCCCGGCATGACAAGACAGGAAGAGGACCGGCTTTCCATGATAGCCCGTGGCTTTGAAAGCTACAACGGCTATGTCAGCTATATTCTGCTGGCTTTCAAACTCAGCGACGTGTGGCACACCTATCAGGAAATGGCGCCGTGGTATAAACGCTATCTGGATTTGATGGAAGGCTACGAACCGCCCGCCGGCACGGGAAACTGACCGGAAGGCGCGGCTGTCCGCGGATTCGCGCGATTTGCCCGCGCCTCCACGCGCCATTCTGCCCTAAAGTCCCACAACAGCATAGGTCCAAAGCCTGCGCAAAAATGGCCCGTTCGGCCCTATGTGAAACCTGCGGTTTGCGCTAAACTATTCGCATAGGGCAATGCTGGAAGCTGACAAGTTCGGACGTCAGCCCTGTCGGAAATCGTAAATATCAAAGGAGCGTGAAATGAAAAAGACAATACTTGCGGCAGCGGCATGCGTGTTGCTGGCGGCGGGCGCGAAAGCGGCCCCTTCCTTGCGCGACACTGCCGATGAAGCCTATAAAATCTGCATGAAAAACGCGCAGTCCAACCCGCAAATGATAGAGTGCGCCACGGAGGCTGAAGGCAACTGGGACAAGGCTATCAATGAAACATTTCAGAAACTTATGAAGGTCCTTAATCCTCAGGGACAGAACTCGCTGGAACGGCAACAGCAAAGCTGGCTTGCCCACCGCAGCGAAGCTTTCGACGCTATGGATGCAGCATGCTCCAAGCCCGAGACAGGTTCCGAGTGCAAGGTTGAGGCGGCTATTTCAAAAGCCAAATTTGTCCGCGCCAGAGCGCTGGCTCTCGAAAAAATGTTGAACCGCGCCACGGGACAGACCAGCAAATCCGCGTCCGGCACCCCCGCCTCGCAGGAGAAGGGAGACTTCTGTTGGCAATATCATAGATCCGAGGAATTCTGCAACGCCCATAACGAATGCGCATGGGACAGCTCCTACGGATGCGTGAGCGGTACTATTCAACCCGCTGGAGCACCAGCCCTCGAAACACGCAATAACAAGGGACAATGTCCGCAGGAGTATTACTGCTCCGGTTCCACTCCTAACGAATGCCTGTATAATGCGGGATGTCATTGGGGCAGCGGCCGGTGTTACGGAACTTATTGCCCTTGGTAACGAACTGTCATCTTTGACCAGGAATTATCAGTTTGTCGTCCGTACCAGGCAGTAAAGTGCGCAATATCCTAAACACAAAAAAGGCGCTTGCAGGTCCGCAAGCGCCTTTTTGCGTTTAGGATATGAACCGGTTTTCTACCGAATACCGCACCCCTGCCACAATTTCAGGGTTAATGCCTGAAGTGGCGCATGCCGGTGAATAGCATCGCGATGCCGCGTTCGTCGGCGGCCTGTATGGACTCTGCGTCGCGCTGCGAGCCGCCCGGCTGCACAATCGCCGTAACGCCCAGTTTGGCGGCTTCGTCTACCGAGTCGCGGAACGGAAAGAACGCGTCGGAAGCCATCACCAGCGTTTGCGGCTTGGGTTTGCGCTCCATATACTGAGACAGCTTCATCCCCGCCAGTTTCACGGCATCCACGCGCGACATCTGCCCGGCTCCGATTCCCACGGTCTGATATTCGTCAACCAGCACTATCGCGTTCGAGCGGACATGCTTGCACGCCGTCCACGCGAATTTCAGCGCGCGCAGTTCCTCCGGCGAAGGGACGCGTTTGGCGGCGCTTTTCCATTCCCCGCCTGAAATCTGAGCGTCAGGCTCGGACAATAACACCTCGCTTCCCGCGGAACGGATAACCAGCGCGCGTTTTTGCGCCGGATTGCGCCGCAGCAGCCGGATGTTCTTTTTTTGCGTCAGTATTTTCAGCGCCTCGGGGTCGAAGTCCGGCGCGGTCACTATCTCGGCGAAAAACGAGTTTATCATCTCCGCCAGTTTGGGAGTAACTTTGCGATTCACCGCGATTTCGCCGCCGAAAGCCGACAGCGGGTCGCAGTCCCGGGCGCGCTCGAAGGCTTCCTCAAGCGTGGAGCCCACAGCGGCGCCGCAGGGCGTCACATGCTTGAAAATTACCGCCGCCGGTTCCGAAAAATCCAGCACGGCGTCCCATGAACCCGCCGAATCCAGGATGTTGTTGAAAGAAAGCTCTTTTCCGTGCAACTGCTCGAAGGACGGTTTTCCATCGGGCGAATAAAGCGCGGCTTTCTGGTGCGGATTTTCTCCGTAGCGCATCGCCTGCACGCGCCGCAGCGGGATGGTAACCGCCTCGGGGAATTCCCCGCCGGACTCCGCGCCGGCAAGTCCCGCCGCAATCGCGCCGTCATAGGCCGCCGTATGCGCAAATCCCTTCACGGCGAGGCGGCGGCGCGTGGCGGACGACAACGCGCCGGCGTTGGCGCGCAGCTCTTCAAGCGCCGCCGGATAATCCGCCGGTTCGGTCAGCACGGCCACGTCTTCGTGGTTTTTGGAGCCCGCGCGGATGAGCGCCACGCCGCCGATGTCTATGTCCTCGATGACCTCCGGCTCAAAGGCGGATTTGTGCTTCGCCAGCGTGCGCGAGAACGGGTACAGATTCACCACCAGCATGTCTATCGGCTCAAGCCCGAACCGCGCCGCTTCGGCGGTCTGCGCCGGGTCGGAACGGCGCAGCAAAATGCCGCCGTGCACCATCGGGTGCAGCGTTTTCACGCGCCCGCCCAGAATTTCAGGGAACCCCGTAAGCGTTTCAAGCGGACGCACCGGCACGCCCGCCTCAACCAGAAATTTAGCCGTGCCGGAGGTGCTCACTATTTCCACGCCGACATCCGAAAGGCCTCTGGCGAATTCCGCCAGTCCGGCCTTGTCGGAAACCGACAGCAAGGCGCGTTTGACTTTGCCGGGCTCGATTTTTTCCGGCAGCGTTTCAACGCGGCTGCCTTTCAGCTTCAACCGTCCGGCGCAGAACAGGGCAACGGCTTTTGGAAAAATCTGGTGTTCACGGGCAAGCACGCGGGCGGCGAGGGTTTCGGGACTATCGGCGTCGAGAACCGGGACGGTTTCCTGAAGCGCCACCGGCCCGGAGTCGTAATCCGAGGTGACAAAATGCACCGTGCAGCCGCTTATTTTCGCGCCCGATTCCAGCACGGCCCTGTGCACGTTCATGCCGTACATTCCCTTGCCGCCGAACGCCGGCAGCAGCGCCGGATGAACGTTCAAAATCGCTCCGGAGTACGCTTTGAGCAGTTTCGGGCCGAGCTTGAGCATATAGCCGGCGAGGCAAACGAGGTCTATCTTGTTCTCGCGGCAGAGCGCGCAGAGTTTGGCGTCCATCCCCGCCGAGCCGGCGAAATCCCTGAGGGTGACAATTTCGGTCCGCACGCCGGCTTTTTTGGCGCGCGCCACCGCTCCCGCGCCGGCGCGGCTGGACACCAGCAGCGTTATCTCCCCGCCGAGCCGCCCCGCTTTATGCGCGTTGAGCAGCGCCTGAAAATTGGTGCCTTCGCCGGATACGAAAACGGCTATCCGTTTCATTGCGCGTTCTCCAGCATGACATTGTTTTTGCCGCGCACCACTTCGCCTATGACCCTGATTTTAGGATTGGCGCGGAGCGCGGCCTTGACGGCTTCCCTGCGCACGCATACCACCATGCCCAGCCCCATATTGAAGGTAGCCCACATGTCGGCGGACGGAACCTTCCCGTCGCGCTGGAGGTCCAGCATCACCTGCGGTATGCGCCACGAGCCGGCGTTTATTTTAGCGGCGCAGTTTTTGGGCAGGAAACGCGGCACATTGCCGGGGATGCCTTCCCCCGTGATATGCGCCATGCCCAGCGCGTCATGCCCCGCTTTTTTGAGCGCTGCGCGCAGCGCGGCTATTTCCCTGACATAAATTTTGGTCGGCGCAATCAGTCTCTTCGCGCGCTTTCCGAGTTCGCTGTCTTTATATACCTTCCGCACCAGCGAGTAGCCGTTGGAGTGAAACCCCGTGGAAGGCAGCCCCAGCAGCGCGTCGCCCGGTTTTATTTTAGAGCCGTCCACGATTTCCGAATCATGCACGATGCCGACGGCAAAACCGGCCAGGTCGTATTCCCCCGCTTTGTAGAACCCGGGCATTTCGGCGGTTTCGCCGCCCAGCAGCGACATTTCGCCCTGGCGGCAACCTTCCAGTATTCCGTCCAGCACACGACGCGAGGTCTTCAAATCCAATTTGCCGGTGGCGTAATAGTCCAGGAAAAAAAGCGGCTTCGCGCCGCAGACAATCAAATCGTTGACGTTCATCGCCACCAGGTCTATGCCGACGGTGTGATGCAAATCCAGCAGGAAAGCCAGCTTGAGCTTCGTGCCCACGCCGTCGGTGCAGGCCACGATGTTCCAGCCGCCGCCTTTGGCGTCCAGCGGGCAAAGCCCCGCAAAGCCACCTATGGCCGGATTTTTTTTGCGGAGATACTCCACCAGCGCGTCGCCCGCGGCCACATCCACTCCGGCTTTTTTGTAGGTAAGCGCCATCACTGCCCTCCGTATAGCTTGGATTTGGCGGGGCTCGTCCTGGCCGCGGTTTCCCTGCGCAGCGAGGCCAGCTTGGCGGCCAACTTTGCGTCCGAGACGGCCAGTATCTGCGCCGCCAGCAGCGCGGCATTCGCCGCGCCGTCAATGGCCACCGTCGCCACGGGAATGCCCGACGGCATCTGCACTATCGAAAGCAGCGAATCAAGCCCCAAAAGTTTTGAGCTGATAGGCACGCCGATGACCGGCTTAATGGTCAGGCTGGCCACCACGCCGGGCAGATGCGCCGCCATCCCCGCGCCGGCTATGTAGGCCAGCGCGCCGTCCTTTTCAAATTTGGCCACGGTGGCGCGCAGCAATTCCGGCGTGCGGTGCGCCGAGGCTATGGCGGTTCTGGAACTTATGCCCAGCGAGTCCAGCGTCTCCACGGCGCGGCTCATCACCGCAAGGTCCGATTCGCTTCCCAGCAGCACGGCTATGAAAGGTTTTTTCATAAAGTTTTCCCTATGTCCCTCCGGTAATGCATTCCCTCAAAGCGCACTCGGCTGGCGGCGTCGTAGGCGCGGTTGACAGCGTCGGGCAAATCGGCCCCCTTGGCGCTTATCGCAAGCACTCGCCCGCCCGACGTAATCCAGGCCGGCGGCGTTTTTTTAGTTCCCGCGTGAAACGCCGTCACGCCGCGCAGCCCCTCCAGCTTGTCAAGGCCGAATACGGGTTTGCCGCTTTCAGGCAGTTCGGGGTATCCCGCAGAAGCCAGCACCACGCAGGCGCAGGCTCCATGCGACACCCGCACCAGCTCCGGCGACAGCCTGCCTTCCACGCAGGCCGCTATGATTTCGGCGAGGTCGCTTTCAAGCAAAGGCAGCACGGCCTGCGTCTCCGGGTCGCCGAAACGGCAGTTGAACTCCACCACCTTCGGGCCGGCAGCGGTAATCATCAGCCCGGCGTAGATTACGCCGCGGTAATCAATGCCCTCTTCCCGTATGCCTTTTACGAAACGGTCGAACACCTGCGTTTGAATATCCGCCGCGAGCGTGGCGTCAACATCCGGCAGCGGCGAGTAGACGCCCATGCCGCCGGTGTTGGGGCCTTTGTCCAAATCCAGCAGCCGCTTGTGGTCGCGGGCGAAAGGCATGGGAACGCAGGTTGTCCCGTCGCAAAACGCCATGGCGGACACTTCTCGCCCCGTCATGAACTCCTCCACCAGCACCTTGCGCCCCGCCTGCCCGAATACGCGGCGCACCATGAAGTCTTCCACGGCCTCCAGCGCTTCCCCGCGCGCGGCGCAGACGCGGACGCCTTTTCCCGCCGCCAGCCCGTCCGCCTTTATCACCACGGGCAGCGAGGCCGAATTGACGGCGCGTTTTGCCTCTGCGGACTTGGTGAAAGTTTCGGACTTCGCCGTGGGAATGCCGTGGCGGAACATGAATTCCTTGGCGCGGCTTTTGGACGACTCCAGCAGCGCGCCCGACTGCGACGGGCCGAAAACCGGCACGCCGCGCTTTTTAAGCCCGTCGGCTATTCCGGCGGCCAGCGGCGTCTCCGGCCCCACCACGACTATGTCAACCGCTTTGGCGGCGCAAAACCGGGCGATGCCGGCGAAATCCACCGGATTTAAGTCAACGCGCTCCGCCAGCAGCGAAATAGCGTCGCTGGAAGGCGCGCAGTAAAGTTTTTCGACGCGCGGGCTTTGCGCCAGTTTCCACGCCAGCGCGTGCTCGCGCCCGCCGGAGCCGATGATAAGCAGGTTCATTTTTCCACATCCGGATTTCTTGCGGGATATTTGCCGGTGAAGCAGGCGGTGCAGAAAACGTCCCTGCGTCCGCCGCAGGAGGTTTGCAGCAGGCTGTCGAGACTGAGGTAATGCAGCCCGTCAACCCCGAGATAGCGCCGGATTTCCTCGGGCGTCATGCGGTTGGCGATAAGCTCTTTTTTAGTTGGAGTGTCTATCCCGTAATAGCAGGGCGAAACGATTGCGGGCGAGCAGAGTGCCAGGTAGATTTTTTTCGCGCCCGCGCGGCGCAGGCTTTGCGTTATCTTGCGCGAGGTGGTGCCGCGCACCAGCGAGTCGTCCACCAGCACCATCGTCTTGCCTTTTACCAAATCCTTTATGGGCAGCAGCTTCAGGCGCACCGTTAACTCGCGTATGGACTGCGTGAAATTGATGAAGGAACGGCCCATATAATGGTTGCGCATCAACGCCATTTTGAGCGGTATGCCGGACTCTTTTGCGAAACCGAAAGCCGCATGGTTGCCGGAGTCCGGCACCGGCACCACCATGTCCGCCTTTATTCCCTTCATCTCGCGCGCGAGGCAGCGGCCCATGTCGTAGCGGTAGGATTGTATGCTTTTTCCGCCGACGATTGAGTCGGGGCGCGCGAAATAAATCCGCTCGAAAATGCAGGCGGCTGTCTTGCCGGTTTTTTTGAACGGATGCAGGCTTTTCACCCCGTTTTTGTCTATTATAACGACCTCGCCCGGCTCTATTTCGCGCACCGCCTTGCCGCCGATGGTTTCAAGCGCGGGGGTTTCGGAGGTAAGTATATAGGACTTGCCGAGTTTGCCCAGTATCAGCGGCCTGAAACCCAGCGGGTCGCGCGCGCCGATAACCTTGCCGGGCGTCAGAAATATGAAGGAATACGCGCCGCAAAGTTTGGGCAGGCTTTTTATGATTGCGTTTTCCACAGGCCCTTTTTCGCGCGCCATGAGGTGTATTATTATTTCGCTGTCGGCGGAGGACTGAAAAATAGCGCCCTTTTTTTCCAGTTCGCGCCGCAGCACGTCGGCGTTGGTGATGTTGCCGTTGTGCGCCACCGCGATTTGCCCGTGCACATGCGAGCAAAGCAGCGGCTGCGCGTTCTTGGCCGCGCTGCCCCCCGCCGTGGAATAGCGCACATGGCCCACCGCGTTGGCGCCCGGCAGTTGAGACAGGTTCCGGTCCGTAAACACCTGCGAGACCAGTCCCATCCCGACATGGGCCGACAGCAGGCCGCAGTTGTCCACCGCGATGCCCGCGCTTTCCTGACCGCGGTGCTGGAGCGAAAAAAGCCCCAGATGCGCCAGCTGCGCGCTTTTGGTGTTACTGGTTATAGCGAATATTCCGCACATGTTTTAGTGAACCTCTTTGCCAATATCCGGAGTGAAACCAACAACCCGCTTGGAGTCTTTGTCCGGCTCCGGCGGGGTCATAAGTTCACGGATAGTGTCAAAGACTACCCGGAATTGCTTGTTATAGCGCTTTTCCAAATTATCAAGACGACGGGTTAAGTCCTTGTGCGTGGATATCATCTCTCTCAATTGCACAAATGCCCGCATGATTGCGATATTCATTTCTATTGCACGGTCGCTGTTTAGAACGCTGGAAAGCATCGCAATGCCTTCCTGCGTAAATACCAGCGGCAGTTGCCGTCGTCCGCCCCATCTTGATATCGCATTTTGCGATATCAAGATTTCAAACTCCGCGCGCGTAAGCTGAAACATAAAATCCGGCGGGAACCGCTTAATATTGCGCCGGACCTGTTCATTAAGCCTTCCTGTTGTAACCCCATACAAGCCCGCAAGGTCGGAATCCAGCATGACCCGATGTTCGCGAACCAAAAATATAAGCCGCTCAATTTGCCTTAAAGGAACCAGACTGTACTTAACGGGCATGAATTACTTCTCCCTTGGGAAAACAGAAAAGAGGTGGCCGCAATTCGCGACCAGCTGGGATATTAAGGATTTACTTGCCATAGTGTCTAACTCACATGCTTTACGGCGTTTCTGAGGATTTCCAGCCCCGCCGCGTATTTGCCGCCGTGGCGGTGCCACGCGGGATGCTGGAACGGGAAAGCGTAGCGTTCGGGGTGCGGCATGATGCCGAGACAGTTGCCTTCCGGGTTTGAAAGCCCGGCGATGGCTTCCTGCGAACCGTTGGGGTTTTTAACGTAGCGGAAAGCGATGCAGTTTTTAGCCTTGAGCTCGCCCAGAACTTCGGGCGACTGCGCCACGAATTTCCCCTCCCCGTGCGCGATGGGCAGCTCTATCTCGTCGGGGAGGCCTTTGGCGAACAGGCAGGGGCTGTTTTTGTTGATGCGCAGCCGCACCCATTTGGCGGTAAAATGCCCGTTATCGTTGAAGGTGAAGCTGGCCTGCTGCCCCCGCCCGGAAAACGGCAGGAAGCCCGCCTTCACCAGCACCTGAAAACCGTTGCAGATGCCGATTACCGGCCTGCCTGAGGCGATGAATTTCTTAAGGTCCGAGGCGATTTTTTCCAGCTGCGCCGTGACGATGCGTCCGGCGGCGATATAGTCGCCGTACGAGAATCCGCCGGGGAAAACCAGAATGTCGCAGCCGCCGATTTTCACCGCGCCGGAGGTCAGTCTTGCGATATGCGCCAGTTCGGGTTTTGCGCCGAGGTATTTGAACGAATCCGCCGTTTCCATATCGCAGTTGGTGCCGGGGGCGCGTACTATAAGGACTTTGGGGGTTTTCATTTGGAGCCCTCCAGCGCAACGCCTAAAGCGAGTTTCCACGACTGCCGCAGTTCGGCGATGTCGGCTTCCATGAACGTTTTGCCGCCGGGCGCGGTAACGGACAGCAGGCCGGTATCCGCCGCCGCCCCGATTTTGGAAACCGCGCAGCCGTCGAGCAGCCTGAGAAATTCCCGCTCGTTCTCCGGCGCAACTTCGACAAGTATTCTGCCGTAGGTTTCGGAATAAAGCAGCAGCCGCGGGTCGGCCTTGCCGCCGCGGTATTTTACGCGCGCAAGGTCTATATCCACGCCGATTCCGCCGGTGAAGGCCATTTCCGCCGCACAGGCCGCGAGGCCGCCCTGAGAACAGTCGTGCGCGGAAAGCACCAGCCCCTTCTGCATCGCCGAGCAAAGCGCCTTGTAGAGTCTGAGCGCTTTGGTGGGATTCGTTTTTGAGAGGCTGGAATCCTTGAATCCCGCGATTTCGCGGTAGATTGAAGGACCCATGTCATCATCGGTCTCGCCGAGAAGATACAGGAAGGAGCCGGCGCGTTTGACGTCCATGCTGACGGTGCGGCGCACATCCTCCACCGGCGACACCGCCGAGATGAGCAGCGTGCAGGGGATTGGCGTGTCCCTGCTGCGCCAGTCGCGCGCTTGATTGTAAAAACTGTCCTTGCCGGAAATAAACGGCGCGGAGTAACCCATCGCCGCGTCGTAACAGCCGCGCGCGGCCAGCACCAGCGCGCCCATCAGCTTTTTATTTTCCGGGTTGCCCCAGCAGAAATTGTCGAGGAACGCGACGCGGTTTATGTCGGCCCCGGCGCAGACCAGATTGCGCAGCGCTTCGTCGGCGCATTGCAGCGCCATCTCATACGGATCCAGCTTTCCGACAGCGGGATTTATGCCGTGGCTTATCGCGAAACCGCTGAAGTCGGCGGTGTCGCCCGTGGCGGCGTGGGGCCAGATGACGCAGGCATCCTGCGGGCCGTTGAACGGGCCGGAAAGCGGTTTTAATATGGTGCCGCCCTGCACCTCGTGGTCGTACTGGCGGATTACGTTTTCCCGGCTGCACACATTCAAATGCGCCAGCACGGCGGAAAGCATTTTCGCGTTTTCGTCCACGCCGGAACGCGACGGCCCGAGTTTGCTCTTTTCCGGCTTGCGCGGCGTCCATTCGGCGGGTTTTTCTATGCGCGGGCAATCGCCGTGCAGGAATTCCATCGCCAAATCAACCACCGTTTCGCCGTCGTGCGTAACCAGCAGCCGCCCGTCGCCGGGAAACTCGCCCAGCACGGCGGTCTCGCTGCCTTCCTCGTCGAAAATTTCCTTGAACGCGCGCAAATTCTCCGGCGGCACGGCGAAAATCATGCGTTCCTGCGATTCGGACACCCATATCTCCCAGGGGGTGACGGTGGTGTCTTTCAGACTGGCCCTTTCCAGATAAACCCGCGCGCCGGTTTCGGAACCCAACTCGCCTATCGCGGAGGAGAATCCGCCCGCGCCGCAGTCGGTGACGCCGCGGTAAAGTTTTTTGTCCCGCGCGCGCAGCAGCGCGTCCAGCACGCGCTTTTCGTTTAGAGGATGCCCGATTTGCACGGCGGAAGCGGGAGAATCCTCCTCGATATCGGCGGAGGAAAATGTCGCGCCGTGTATCCCGTCGCGCCCGGTGCGGCCTCCGGCGCATACTATTAAATCGCCGGCCTTCACTGATTTATCCACCGCCCAGACCGGCATTATGCCGACGGTGCCTACGAAAACAAGCGGGTTCAAGGCATAGCCCTCATCGAACCATATCGCGCCTGCCGCGGTGGGTATGCCGATGCGGTTGCCGTAGTCGCGCACGCCGCGCACCACGCCGCGCATCACCCGTCCCGGCGAAAGCGCGGTTTTGGGAAGCGGCTTGCGCGAGTCGGGAGGAGCGAAGCAGAAAATATCGGTGTTAAGCACCGGCTTTGCGCCGAGGCCGACGCCCAGCACGTCGCGGATGACGCCGCCTACGCCGGTTTCCGCGCCGCCGTACGGCTCGATGGCGCAGGGGTGGTTATGGGTTTCGGCTTTATAGGCCAGCGCCCATTTGCCGGTGTTGCCGAACTCGATTACGCCCGCGTTGTCTTTGAAAACAGAGAGGCACCATTTTTTATCCAGCTCATTGGTTGCTTTTACTATCGTTTCTTTGAACAGGTTGGCGATGCGCTCCGTTTTGCCGCCGCAGGCAAAGCGGACCGGGCCGGAAAAAGTCTTGTGTTTGCAATGCTCGGACCAGGTTTGAGCTATGGTTTCCATCTCGCCGCGCGACGGCGGGCGGCCCAGCTTTTTGAAATAGCCCCGGACCTGCGTCATCTCGGCGGCGTTGAGCGACCAGCCGCAGTCCCGGCTCAATTTTACAAGCGCGGCGGCGGGCAGACTTAAGAAGTTTTCAAGAGGACTTTTTTTGACGAGTTCCGCCTGCATTGTTCACCCCGTGATGACGACTTTATGTATCAGCGCGTTTGCGAGAGTCTTGAAAACGGCCTGCTCCAGCTTCGCGGCGGCGGCGTTGGTGCGGAGCAGATAGGTCTGCGCGCAGCGCACGCGGCATTCGGTCCCGGTTATGGAATGAATCGCGTCGGCGACGCTTTCGCCGGTAACGTCGGTAACGGAATCCTTGAACCAGATTTCCACGCGCTTGACGCCGCGCGGCGGTTTGGCGGCTGTGCCCGCGCGCCAGTTTTCGGTAACCGGGTCGGCAAGCAGCGCGGCCGCGGCGCGTTTTGCGAATGCGGCGTCAACTTCGCCGGAGATTTTATAAACCGCCGCGCTTTGCGCCTCGGCTATTTCAACCGTGCCGAGCAGGTTGAGGTCGTGGCGCGCGCCTTGAGCCTGCGCATCGAGAAACTGCGGTTTCAGAGACACTTCTATCTCAACCATATCAACCTCGTACCATTCCCCAATGGCTTGCGTCTATGGCGGGGAAACCGCCATAGCAGCCCTTTTTAACCATTCGGACCCTGTTCTTTGTGATTTTATACCCATTGTCCAGCAAAAGCTTTAAGGCGGAATGCTGAGTGGAATGCAGCGGGATAATGATTTTCTGCGCCCCCTGCGCCAGCGTATAGTTTTCCAGGGCTTTCACAAACGGCAGCAACCCGCCTGACCGGCAAACGAGCGGATTGGCATGGATATGTTTTCCTGCTTTGTCGGCGCACAACCGGGTGATGCAAAAACCAGAGTCTCCTGCGGACAGCGGCGCGCCCCAGCCGAACTCAAGCGCGTTTCGGGCCTCCGCACCGTAATCAATTCCACGCAGCAACTTCTTGCAGATTCTGGAAACTGATTCCGCGTCAATCGCGCGCAATTCCGGCGCGGCGGGCGATAATGACAATCCTGTCTTGCTCAACGGGAGCATCGGCGCAATCATTCTGAAACCCTGCTTGAGATATAGACCCATGTTGTATGACGAATCAGAAAACGTTTCAAGCCCGATGATTTCGCATTTTTTGTCCAAATCGGAATATGCGCGTTCAAGCAGGGTTTTGCCCACGCCTTTTGACCGGCAATCGGTGTCAACGCCGAATGAGCCTATCCAGCCCAGCTTGCCCAGCTTTCTTGAGAATATGTATCCGGCGAGCTTGCCGTTTTCTTCGGCGACAAAACAGCCGGATGGATTCAATGCGAGGCAGGCGAGAATATTTTGTTCCGTGCGCGGCACGTTGTCCGAATAGTATTCGCGGAAAGCGCGCAGATGCAAGTCTATGACTTGCTGAGCGTCGCTTTGCGCCATGTTTCGGATGTTCATGACTATCCTCAGGTTATGCGCGAGAGCGCTTCCCTATATCTCGCCAGCGTGTTTTCCACCACCTCGGAGGGAAGCTCCGGCGGCGGGGATTTTTTGTCCCAATCGGTGCCGCTGAGATAGTCGCGGATGAACTGCTTGTCGAACCCCGGCGGCGTAGACCCGGGTTTCCAGAGCGTCTTGTCCCAGAATCGCGACGAATCGGGCGTGAGCAGCTCATCTATCAGTATGATACGTCCGTCCTCCAACTCGCCGAATTCAAATTTGGTGTCCGCCAGCAGCAGGCCGCGCTCCGAGACATGCGCGGCGGCGAAATTGTAAAGCGAAACGCTGATATCGAGCAGCTTGACGGCTTTCTCCCTGCCGATTGCATCCACCATTTTCTCGAAATGGATATTCTCGTCGTGGCCGGAATCGTTCTTGGCGGCGGGGGTGAAAATCGGCTCCGGCAGCTTGTCCGCCTCGCGCAGCCCTTTAGGCAGCCTTATGCCGCACACGCAGCCGGATTTTGAATATTCGCTCCACGCCGAACCCGCGAGATAACCACGCACAACGCATTCAAAATCGAGGCGTCTGGCTTTTTTGACCAGCATGACGCGGCCTTCGTGCCACGCCGACAGCTTGACGCCGGACGGCAGCCGCCGCTGAATTTCCGCGGCGTCGCAGGAGATAAGATGGTTTGCCACTATGTCGGCGGTAAGCCCGAACCAGAAGGCGCTTATCGCGGTGAGCACCGCGCCTTTTTGCGGCACCGGCGTGGGCAGCACGAAATCGAAGGCCGAAATCCTGTCCGTGGCCACGATGAGCAACCGGTCTTTCAAATCGTAAACGTCGCGCACTTTGCCGCGGCGCAAGAGCGGCAGCGGCAGTTTATTCCCATTCGATTGTAGCTGGCGGCTTTGAGGTGATGTCATAAACTACCCGGTTGATGCCTCTTAGTTCGCTTACGATGCGGCTGGAAATCAGCCGCATGAGTTCGTGCGGCAGGCGGGTCCAGTCCGCCGTCATGCCGTCAGAACTGTCAACGGAGCGCAACACGATTGTGTGCTCGTAGGTGCGCCCGTCGCCCATCACGCCCACCGACTGCACCGGCAAAAGCACGGTGAAGGACTGCCACGCCTTTTTGTCCCAGCCGGTGCGGCGGAACTCGTCGCGCAATATCTTGTCGGCGGCGCGCAGCAGGGTCAGGCGCTCTTTTGTGATATCGCTTAAAATTCTGATGGCGAGGCCGGGGCCGGGGAAGGGCTGCACTTCCAGCGCTTCGCGCGGCATGCCCATGCCCGCGCCGAGGCGGCGCACTTCGTCCTTGAAAAGACAGCGCAGCGGCTCGATAAGCTCCAGCTTCATTTTTTCCGGCAGGCCGCCGACGTTGTGGTGGCTTTTTATCGTGGCCGACGGGCCGAGAACCGAAACGGATTCGATTACGTCCGGATAAAGCGTGCCCTGCGCCAGAAACCGCGCGCCTTTGACGGCGCGGGCCTCGCGCTCGAACACTTCTATGAAGGTGTTGCCTATTATCTTGCGCTTTTTTTCCGGGTCCGAGACGCCGGAGAGGCGCTTCAAAAACAGCGCGGAGGCGTCAACGGTTTTAACGCGCAGGCCGAGCGAACAGCCCAGATGTTTTTCCACGCGCTCGCGGTCGCCGTCGCGCAGCAGTCCGGTGTCAACGAAAATGCAGTGCAGCCTTTTACCCACGGCGCGCGCGACTATCGCGGCGGTGACCGACGAATCCACCCCGCCGGAAAGCCCGCAGATTACCGAGCCTTCGCCGGCCTGCTCTTTTATGCGCGCCACCGTTTCGCCAAGCATCGCGGCGGGAGTCCAGCGGCCTTTTATGCCGCAGATTTTGCGCGCAAAATTGTCAAGAATTTTGGAGCCTTCGCCGGTATGCGCCACCTCGGGATGAAACTGCACGCCGTACCAGTTGCGTTGCCCGTCGAACACGGCGGCAAAACCGGAATCGCCGGTGCGCGCGGCGGTTTTAAGGGAAGAACCGGTTCCGGTAACGCCGTCGCCGTGGCTCATCCACGCCTGAAATTTTGGTTTTATTCCCGCAAAAAGCGGGCAGCTTTTTAACGCGACGCGCACTTCGGAAAATCCGTACTCGCGCTTTCCCGCCGGGGCGACCTTGCCGCCGCTTTGCGCCGCCATAAGCTGCATCCCGTAGCAAATGCCCAGCAACGGCACGCCGAGAGTGTAGACGCCGGGGTCCGGGCGCGGCGATTTGGCCTCGTGCACGCTGGCGGGACCGCCGGAAAGAATTATACCGGCTGGATTTTTGGCCTCTATCTCGCCGAGTGGGGTATGAAAAGGAAATATCTCGGCGTAAACGCCGTTTTCCCGCAACCGTCTTGCTATGAGCTGAGTGTACTGGCTGCCAAAGTCGAGGATGACTATCTGTCTCATGCGCTCCTTGTGCCGTGCGAATAAATTTTTCAGCGGAACCGCGGGGACAGGTACCCAGATAATTTAGCAAATTTTGAAAGCCGGTAAAATTTTAACGGCGGCATGAGAACCCTGCCCATGTGCAAACCCTGATAAAAATGGAGATAATGGTTCGATTCCTATCCGGGTCCCCGGTACGATATCGAACTGTGGGCAATACATCCCCCTGGACCCGTCGGTGGTGCGGAACATGCGCAATCAGGTCCTGCTCTGGGACAATATCCCAATCCGCTATGAAAAAGGCCCCAGAGGCCATTTACGCATAGTCACTGCCTAGCTGGGCAGACATACTGAGGCCAAATTTACATATGGTATTCCCATGTGTAAACCTTGGAGCCGAAAGTTACATAAGCGCCCAAATAATGGCAATTTAATGGCAGAATAACGGCATTGGTTGCATGCTGGCCTATTGCGAAACAGGCATATTCGTGGCATACTATCCTAATAATTACCAATATTTTGGTAATTACTAGGATATATGAACTTCCAAGAGTTTAAAACCTCTGCGCAAAACATGCCCATCGTAACCGGCAAAGATGCGGTTAAGATGGGAAATCGGCAGACCATGTATAACCAGCTCATGAACTGGCAGAAAAAAGGTCTGCTGGTTCAACTGCGCCGTGGCCTCTATACGCTTGGCAAAACAGAACGTAAAATTGAGCCAAGCAATCTTTTTTTAGCTGGGCAGATTTATTCCCCGTCATATGTCAGTCTGGAGTATGCGCTTGGGCTTTATGGCCTCATCCCGGAAATGGTGGTTGAGGTAACATCCGTAACCACCAGAAATCCCGCCAGGTTCCAAAATGATTTCGGGAAGTTCTCTTACCAGCATATCAAGCACGCCGCATTTCGCGGCTTCAAGACCGAAAAAGACCGGGCCGGGCTTGCCTATTTTATCGCTGAGCCGGAAAAGGCAGTTGCGGACTTCATTTATTTGAATCTGCCGCGTTTTAAGGCAGGGGATAAAGAGATTTTCTCTGCATCCTATCGCTTCCAGAACTTGGAAAGTCTCAACCTTGAAAAACTCGCGAACTTTGCAGCACAGTTTGAGAATACTAAGCTGGATGGCGTTATCAGCATGTTCTGTGAATTTATAAAAGAGGAGCTTCGCTCATAATTGAAGTCATCAAGCGCAATTTAGCTCGCGATGCCCGACGGTGTGTCCTAATCCGCTATTAAAGAGGCCCAAGCGGCCATTTGCATGTAATTATGGCCTGCCCCTGATGATGGCCGGCAACTTTTCGCGCAGGATACTAAAGCTTGGCGGGGTCAAATTTTTGCCATGGGATAGCCTTCACACCCGGGGCCAACGCCAGCTCATGTTCCGAGAAGCTAACCACATAAGCAGGTCTGTCCTTGAACGGCACATGCTTAACAAAGTCCGCAAGCTTGGCGGTTATGTTCTTGGTACTTTTAACTTCCACGAGAACGAACTTTTGCCCGAAATCCAGCAGCAAGTCGGTTTCATTCCGGTTTGAGTCTTGGTAAAAATACAGTTCGCATCGCAGTCCATGATTAAACTTGTGCTTGAGCGCTTCCATAATCACCATGTTTTCAAAAAACGCTCCGGATTGCGGCCCGGCCATTATCGTCTCCGGGGAAGGATATTTCAACAGATAAGCCAATAGCCCGGTATCCGTGAAATATAGCTTCGGGGTTTTCACGATACGCTTTGTCATATTGCGGAAATATGGACGTAGCATATAAACAATCCGCGTGGTTTCCAGTAAAGAAAGCCAACGCCGGGCGGTTTGCGGGGCAATGCCGCATTCCTTGGCAACTTCAGCTATATTAAGCAATTGGCCCGCGCGAGCTGCCAAAAGCTGGAGGAAAGACTGGAACGTCGTAATATCAATTGCATTTTGTATCTGGCGGATATCGCGTTCCAGATAGGTAGTTATGTAGCTGGAGTAATATGTTTGCGCATCTACGCGCTGGCTCGCAGGCACCGGATAAAACCCCTTGAACATTTTCGCATAGCAATCCTTGGCTGTTTTGGGCACAGAGGGCAACTCCTCCCAGGAAAATCCCAAAAGCTCAAACAACGCTATCCGTCCGGCAAGCGATTCCGATATCCCGGCCATGAGCGGGAACATTTGGGAACCGGTTAAAAGGAATAGGCCATTTTTGCTTCGGTCGCGGTCAATAACGATTTTGATATACGACAGCAATTCCGGCGCATACTGAATTTCATCCAGAATAACCGGAAGATTGAGATTTTCAACGAAAAGTCCCGGATCCTGTTTTGCGGAAAGCCTTACTTCGGGGTCATCAAGCGTAACATAATCGCATTTAGGAAAAAGTGTTTTAAGGAGCGTGGATTTCCCTGTCTGGCGCGGCCCGGTTATGGCGATGGCAGGGAATTGTTTTGCGGCTTTTTTGATTCGCTGTTCTATTGCCCGTTCAATATATTTCATGCTTTTAGTTTACATCAAAAACTATGCAAAAGCAATACTCAATGTTACTTTTTGCATAACTTATTTCGCGCAGCCCCTTCCCGGCGAATTCCCTTTTGAATTGCGTACTTGCAAATAGTATATATTACTGCAATATGGCATTGCAGTAGCAAGGCTAGCGGGGTTTTGCCTAGCCTGCACCAAACCTCCAGTTACTGGATGTTTGGTGCATATCACCGCCCAATACATGCATTCAAAAGTTTCGTAGAATTAGAAAAGAAATTAATCAGGAAGATAATTCTGAGCCTGCTATGCAACAACACGATAACTTATATTTGCCGGTCACTGAGTCAAAAACTGACCTTGAAAGCTACTCGAAAAAGCTGGCAGGCCTCTTTGGCATTCCTAAACAGACTGATCGCATCCAGGCAATAATGGAGAAGCTCTACCACAAACACTATTGCCAGCGACCCTTCACCGGTCAAGGCCTTGCCTTATCGCTTGAGGAAGCGTTCTGCAACCTTGGGCGGACGCAAGCACTGGATTTATTTGAAAAGAGCGATTTAGATATGCTGGCGAACCACGTATCGCTTATACGAAATTGGGCAGGCGGACTCGAGCCGCTTTATACCCGCAAAGAACTTGCCGCAGAAATCAGGGAGTTTGATAATTTTTACGATGAGAAACGTGATTCCTTGCTTGCCTACGGCTATCCCTATGCCTATTTCGCCATTGATAGCTTTTTCATTAAGCTTACTTTTCTCAATCCGACCCTTGATCCGGGCTGGAAAGTGCAAGGCAAGAATAATCCATTCGCCGATTCATTGAATCAATGGGAGAATTTCGGCGCGCTTAAATTCAGCCACGAGGAAAGCACTTTCCTGGAAGACTCGCGCATAAAATTGCATCACATAAAATCTGAGCTTTGCTTGCTGTTTTACCACGCGCTTGAGCATAACGAGCATACACCGCAAACGCTCTGCGACAAGGCAGGCCAAATCATTGCCAAGCATCTTAACCGCGACGAAGCCAATCGACTGCTGCACTTGGAGCAACGATATGCAGGATTATTCCAGTATAAAGCCTGTGTTATGAATGACCAGGTCGGCAAACAAGAGAAGTTCTTGCTGGATATCGGTTCCGGCGGACTGCACGCCATGATGGATGCTGTCCTCTTTGTTGCCGAGGAACTCGAAACATCCCGGCTCGATAAAACCAAAACTATACTGACAGCGCTATTACAAGGCCGGGAGCTGTCGTCCTATTACCTACTGTGGCAAACCATGGACCCGAATGAGTTAAAGAAGCTCAATAAATTTCTTGACGGAAATAGCGACTATTTTAGCACGATGGCGAAATATGGAAAACATTTTAAACTTTTGCTGATGAACGGTATAAAAAAGCACATAACGATACCCGTAGCCGTCAAGAAAGAGCATGCTGAAAAGATAAGCCATGCCGCCAAGCATCTGGAGCAAGGCGGCGAACTCCGTCTAGGTGAGATAGCTTACACCGCCACCGGCACAAAGAGGGCAAAGCCGCAAAAGCTAAAAGAAAAAGCCACTCTAGATGCCATTATCCCGGGCAAATTCAAAGTCCATATCACTGGACTCAAAAATCCGAAACAGCAAATTTTTATTGATGGCCGGGAAGTTCAACTATCGGAAGCAGGTTTTCTGCTGTTCTTGCGATTGGCTGTCGCCAGAAAAGAAGGCAAAGACGGCATGGTGGTTTTCAAAAATGAAAAGCTGGTGCCGCACCTCTCCCATCAAAAGGTAAAACGCCTATGGGAAGATTTAGCCTACAAATTAAAAAACGATGCGAAAATTATAGGCAATGATAGTTCCGGCGGCTATTGTCTTAACACCACCGCCAGCCGCATAAAAATCAATATCCAAAGACTACGGAAGCAAAGTGATGGACTTATTGATGCAATATTAGGTTTACTTGGGGACACTGCACGGTAGAGATTTTCAGGAATCCATGTAGCCACAAATAGCGGCACAAAATCTTCGGTTTTAGCACCTTACATGAGAGGTTTTACCTGTACATACGAAGTTCCATCTGGCTCCTCACTTGAAACTAGCCATCCCATCCGCATCAATAAAAATCGGAATTCCTCATAAAGTGCAGCAAGCATTCCCTCTTCTGTATCCTCTTCCCAGGTGAACAAGGATTCAATATTGACTGGGTAGTGCACGTCACCATTTGGAAAGATGAATTCCAACGTTAACATACGACCGAATCGAGCGTAAGGATGGGTTAAATCTTTCTGTGCTAAGAGGAATTCGCCAAGACACCCAACTGTAGCACGAGTTGAACCGTCTGCATTGAACAAGCGAAGCGCTATGGACCGCTTCATGCCTATATATCCGCCCTTTGGAGGGTTACATGGCAATTTAAACTCTCTATAGAGTTCTGCGTAACCGCTCGGAATTAAAGAATGAATCTCCCCATGTGTGGGAGTTATTTTCCGGCATTCGTTGACTATGATGCCAAGGAATCGGCCATCATGTGAAAATAGTCCTCCACCACTCATGCCCGCAAATGTTGGTAACGTCTCATTTAACTCATTGATCCCACAAACTATAGTATGTCCCTGTCGACTTCTGACTCGATCATTTAATGAGCCAAAAATGGGTTTAATACTTCTGCCGCTAACCTGACGAAGGCTCCCAGGGAAACCACACGCCAAAACTGGATCGCCGATCTTAATTTCAGCGACATCTGTCGTCCAGTCGCAATATGGAATAGGTTGCATTTTGGGCGACGGATCACTAAAAATGGCAAAAGCCGCATCCGCTTGCTGGGATGAGTCCATGCGTATCATCTGTGGGCGGCGGAGTTTTTCTTCAAAGTACGGCGCTGCAATGTATGCCTCTCCCGTCGCACGTATACATTCAAGAACTACATGTTTTGCTGTCAATAGCGCAATTTGCCCATCTTTAAGTTGGACAAAGGTTCCAGAGCCACCCCTACCATCTGCACCGACTATTATGCCAGCACACGATAGAAGCTTGCCTCGTATTTTTTTATCTATTGCCACAATATGGGCATCATGTGATATCCCCAGGTATAATTTTCCCATCGAGGCTGTTGGCGATTTCAAGACATGGCTTGGCCAATTTATCTACAAGATGCTGCACTGAGATATGTATTACCTCATTAGCAATTGGCGAAATTGTTTTGAAGCTTTCAACATCCTGTACGGTGCATATACCTGCAGAGTGCGCCATGACATTGCGAATCATATATACATCCGACAGCGCATCAAGATGGGGTGTTATGGAATTAATTTTTGCGTTTGTTAATTCCTTAAATTTGGCTATTCGATTAACTGGACCACGTGCTTTTTTCACATCATCATGGATTTTATTTCCGGCAGCAGTGCGCTTGCCTCCATTGAAATATTTGGGCCTGTTTTCAAGATATCGGTCAAGAAACTCTAAAAAATAGGACTCGAAAGCCGCTGATAACAAGACTACGCGTAGAATTACGGGGTAATTTAAATACTTTGTAATATCCTTAAGAATATCGTTTTTTGTGTTTCCAACTCTATTTATGCGTCGCGTGCCTCTATAGGAAACACATGTCGGTGCATATATTACATCTGATAATTCGGCATTGTTCGCTATAAATGGATATTGCCCGCGCAAATAGGTTTCCAAATGGCTTATCGCGGTGATTTCAACCCACATCGTATTACATGCGTTTGCCCATGTATTACGAAAAGATTTTAAAGGAATTGATGCGATGCTTCGGGGTTGTGTTCTTTTGGATTTCTTCATAGGGCATACTCCTTAGGATGCTATCTCAGCACGTCCTCTAATTTGGTGGCGACTTTGTATTGGGCTGGGTTGTCCTGGCCTTCGGCTAGGGCCTTGAAGTGGGCTTTGCCGCAGGTGATTTTGGCGCTTTCTTTGTCACGCAGGTCGTCGGTGAATAGGGTGGACTTGGTTTCAACTACAAAATACAGGCGTTCCTCGCCGTCTTTTTCTACCAGCACTGCCCAGTCGGGGTTATAGCTGCCAAGCGGGGTCGGCACGCGGAACCAGCCGGGAAGTTTTGCATAAACTTTCACGGATTCATTCTTCTCCAGCGCTTCCGCGAAGTTGTGCTCTATGCCGTGGTCATAGACTGTTTTCTCGTAGACGGACTTGGTGGCAGGCAGCAAATTGCGCATATAACCGGTAAGCTCTTCCTGTTGGAACAATTCCTGCGCGTAATAGGCTTCTTCGCCTATACGCTGATAGCGAATGCCATCAACCAATGCAAGCCGCTTGGTGCGGTTTATCGCTTCTGTGGCGAACTCTATAAACTGTTGGGGATTGCGCTTAAAATCGTCCAGGCGTTCGCTTTCAGCCAGAATCCGCGCAATGCTGCGACGGGTAAGCTGGGTCTTATCCTGAAGGTCTGTAAGCAAATCCGGTAACTCTATATCGCTTTCTTCCAGCACGATAGGTGCTGCGGTGGCAGTTTCGGAGGATAAAACGCCGCCCCGGCCTATTGAAATATCAGCCTTTCGGATTGCCACGCGGGTTTTGGCAATAGGCGGGCATTCGGCGATAGCCTTGGCGCAACTCTCAATGAGTGCCTCGTTGTCGAACTGCACTCGGTACGTGGTTTTATGCTTTATGCGGTTCCACAATGCTTTAAATTCCTCGCTATCCAACACGGCCTGGCGAGTTTTTATGGTTACGCGCTCATCGGCATTTTTAATATCCAGTCTTCCAGCCAGCTTGCGCAGTATTTCCGTTATCTGAGGCAATTGCGACTGGAATTGCGCGGGGAGGACGAGGGTGTTACCTTTCAGAGCGGTGCGCAGCGCATCCTGCACCTTGCCTTTAGCGTCCACGTAGTGAGCTTCTTTTAGGAAGTTCCAAATAGATTCCGACTGTTCCACGCCAAGCGGTTTTGACTGGCCATTCTCGGCTGTTATAGGAATTGCGGCGAACTGATGCGGCTCCACCACGCCAAAGCGTATGCCGGTGTCGGCTTCTATTTCTTTCTGAAGATTCTCGGCAAACTGTTCGTAGCCTTCATTGGCTATCACGGTCAGTGTGTTAATGTCGAACCCGCGCAGGCGTTCGCCCTGCTGGTTGACGCACAGGCGCAGGCCGCGCCCGATTGTCTGACGACGTTCTCGTTCGGTTCCCATCTCGCGTATGGCGCAAATTTGGAATACATTCGGGTTGTCCCAACCTTCGCGCAAAGCCGAGTGCGAGAAGATGAATTTAAGTTTCGTTTCAAAGCTGAGCAGCTTTTCCTTGTCCTTCATTATCAGGTTATATGCCCGCTCGGCGCTATCGCGGCTGCTCTGATTATTTTCCGCAGTATCAGTCCAAGTGCCTTTTTTGTCGATGGAGAAATAGCCGTCGTGGACTTCGCCGGGAGTTGACTCCATATCCACTTCTTTAAACAGGCTGCGGTATTTGGGAATGGCGGCGGCTTTGCGATACTCTTCCTCAAACATCATCGCATACTGGCCTTTTACAGGCTGGCCATCGGCAGAATAGCTGCGATACTTATGCACATGGTCTATAAAAAACAGGCTCAGCACCTTTATGCCCTGCGGGGCAAGGCGCAGTTCTTTTTCCAGATGCTCGGTGATTGTGCGGCGAATCATCAACCGCGCAAGCGCGTCGCTGTCTATATCGCCTATGGATTCCCCGATGCGGAGTGGTTTTTCCATGTTACCGAGTTCCAGATACTCTTCCCCGGCCTTGCAGCCGATATTCTGGACAAGGTAATTTGCATACACAGGGCGTTTGGCGACTTGTTCCAAATCGTCGCCGGATTTGAGCGTGACGACTTCGCGGCTGACCCCTGTTCCGCTCTGAACATCAAGCTCAACCTTCGCGGTGATTTTGTTTTTCTTGTTGCTAACGGAAACCAGCTTCACATAGCCCTTGTTGTGCGCGTCCTCCACTTCAAGGGAAGCCACTTCAATCTGCTTGACCAGTTTACGCTCGTAGGCGTCCACAGCGTCCAGCCGGTAAACCATGTTATGCTTCGCCGCATGGGTGGCGGAATAGCGCAGGGTGCAAAGCGGGTCCATCATACCGAGGGCTTCCTTGCCGCGCCCTTCAAGACCGCCGTCAACGCTCTGCGGTTCGTCCACTATCAGAATCGGCTTGGTTGCCTTGATTAAATCTATCGGCTTTTCTCCGCCGGTTTTCTCGCTGTCTTTATAGAGATTGTTGACATCTTTTTTGTTGATTGCTCCGACGGTGACAACCATTATCTGTATATGCGGGCTGGTGGCGAAATTGCGCACCTGGCCCAGCTTGGTTGAATCATACAGGAAATATTCATACGGCGTGTTGGCATAGAGTGCGCGGAAATGCTCCTCGGTCATCTGGAGCGATTTATATACGCCTTCCTTGATAGCTACCGACGGAACGACAATGACAAACTTGGTAAAGCCATAACGCCTGTTCAACTCGAAAATCGTGCGCAGATAGACATAGGTTTTGCCTGTTCCGGTTTCCATCTCTACGGTAAAATCGCTTGAAAGCATTTCCTTGGTGGAAGGACGCAACCCATTGTGAAGCTGTATTCCGCACAGATTGGACAAGATTTCATCATCCAGCAGTTTCAGCCGGTTGCCAATGCCAAGGTCGCTGGACGCCATGCCAAGTCCGCCTTGCGCGTCACTTGCGAAGCGATGTGTTACGGTAAACTCGGTGCGGCAAATTTCCTGTCCGCGAAACAGCCCTGCCACAGCCTCAATCGCCGCATGCTGGTAATCAAGATTGGGTTCAAAGTGAAGTTTCATTTTTCATTTCCTTCCCATAATTCGCACCATGTGCAAAAAATGCACATACTGAATTCTAATTGGCTTTGGGCAACTATTGCATTTTTTGCAATAGTTGGCCCCGGTCATATGCTCCGCACAATGAATCGGAACTTTTTATCATGTTTGCTTGAGGCTTGTTCCAAAATCTCGTGCTGGTCCAGAATAGCGGTGAGGTTGGTTTTGGCTATGTCGTCGGCGAAGGCACTGTCGCGGAAGACTATGGTTGTGTCGCCAGCCGGGGCAAGCGCTTTGTGCCATGCTATGATGCCATGGGCCAGCGGTTCCACCTCTTTGGCGGAAATGGCGGTGGCAAGGCAGGATATAAGAGTGCCCGCGCCAATGCTGTATACTGTTTTGCCAGCTATAGCTTTTTGCTCTAGCGGTATGGCAAGATCCAGGCCGAGTTTTAGCAGAAGCTCGTAGAGGATATCATCCTCGGTGCGGTCGGCTTTCAGATGGTCTATGCTTAGCTGGACAGACTGTTCTAGATTATTGCGGTCCGGGTCCCACTCGCGAATATTGGTGGAATCCAGTTTGAAAACACGGAAGCCGAGGTCGCCTTTGAAAAGCGGGGTTTCATCATGAATCTTTTTGGCTGCACGGCGCAGGCGTTCTTTGGTAATATCAGCGATTGTTTTCAGTCCAATACCTATCGCTTCACTACCAGCTGGACATAACTCAGGTAATTGCACCAGAATAAATCTACGATTACCGTTGTCATGATAATTTTGGTCGAATACTGCGTGTCCTGTGGTTCCTGCTCCAGCAAAGAAATCCAGAACAATTCCATTTTCTGCACTTAAGAGAATAGTTTGCCGTATCAAATCAACTGGTTTGGGGGTATCAAACACTGAGCGTTCGTCGAATAACTCTTTTAGTGCATTTTTTGCAGTTTCATTTGTCCCAACATCTTCTGCAAACCAAATAGTTTCCGGAGTCAACCCTCTTTCTTTAGCATCTAGATAGGTTTTTAGGCGGGGCACGCCATTACCATCTCGCCCAAACCAAAGACGTCCATCTTTAGCTGCCTGCTCCATTACGGACTTAGTAAATAACCAACATCTGCCGCTTTCCAACTCATGCACTGTTCCATTAGGTGCTGTGAAAGAATAAAACTGACTTTTTGTTCCATGGCCAGCTTGCGCAGTTGCTGGGTCAGACTTCCATGCGCCCCTAGGATCATTGTCGGGATTTTTGTAATTTGCGAGAGCTTTCTCGCTCATCGGTAGTTGTCTAACTGCTTGTGGAATCATCGCCGCATCTTTACAATAGCAAACAAGATTGTCATGGCGAGCCGAGACAACTTTTCTATTTTCACGATTTGTACGTTTTTCCCAGATGAAGTCCGTTACAAAGTTTTCTTCGCCAAAAATATCATCGCAGATTTTGCGCAGATTAGGAATTTCTCGGTCATCTATGGAAATAAAAATGACACCATCATCTTTAAGTAGATTCCTAGCCAGTTTTAGACGGGGATACATCATGTTCAGCCAGTCGGTGTGAAAGCGTCCAGAAGATTCAGTATTAGCAGAAAGTTTATTGCCTTCCGAGTCAATTTGCCCGGTAAGTTCCTGATAATTTTTTATATTGTCCGTGAAATCGTCGGGATAA
Organism: Elusimicrobiales bacterium; assembly: GCA_028688475.1. Classification (GTDB taxonomy): domain Bacteria; phylum Elusimicrobiota; class Elusimicrobia; order Elusimicrobiales; family Elusimicrobiaceae; genus JAQTYB01. The sequence goes on along the minus strand of JAQTYB010000010.1, from coordinate 7,387 downwards.
ACAAAATCGTTGCCGGTGTTATAGGGCGGGTCGATATAAATCAGTTTCACTTTGCCCGCATAGCTTTTCTGTAAAAGTTTAAGCACTTCAAGGTTGTCGCCTTCAATCATCAGGTTCTTGGTGGTGTCCCAGTCAACGCTGTCCTTCGGGCAAGGGCGCAGAGTGCCTGTGGACGGAGTAAGCGCAATCTGCCGCGCGCGGCGTTTGCCATGCCAGTTAAGGCCGTATTTCTCCTCGCGTTCATCCACCATGCCGCCAAGCACTTGCTTAAGCACCTCAAAGTCAATCTTCCCCTCGGCAAACGCTTCAGGGAAAATAGTCTTCAGCTTGGCAACATTTTCGCCAACAATATCAGCCGACGCCTTCTCTTCAAACGGTTTCATGGTGCTCTCCTTTCAGAAAATTTATTTAATCTTAAACAACTTCCCAGCAAAATCCAAAATAAAATTTGATGCCTCTTTGGGAATTACGATATTGTTATCTTTCTCTTTGGATTCATGCTGGGTTACAAAGAATGCTTTTGCTAGCTCTCCCTTAATCTTATCTCTCTCTGCGGAAGACAACTTGGAAAGATATGGCTCTGAAGCACAAATGCGCACTTCAAAGTCTCGATACTTGAACGCCACATCACGTTGCTTCGCTGATTCATATAGCAAATAAGCCGCGGGGAGTAGCAGGATGGCAGATGACAAGACGCGGTAAATAAAGTAAGTGTAGTCAATATTTTCTTTCTTGCTATTGAAAAAATCCCACATGATTGGAGCGACTATAACAATCGCCGCGATTACAACTGCAACGATGCCCCATATAAACAAGTTCTTCGATTTTGCTTCGGCGGCATTAGCGTATTTTGTGTAATGCCCTGCATGCGCATTGCCAGTTACAACGCCCAAAATTTCCTCAGATTCACGTCGTTTTTCTTCCATCAATTTTAAGATGGCAGCACTATTTTCTTTTGTTTGTTTCAGGACATCTTCGTGTGTTGTCTGTAATTTTACAATCAAGTTTTCAACAGTCTTCTTGTGTTCCTGGCGGTCAGCTTCATTTTTTTGAACGAGATTGTCATACTCTGTCCGATATTTTTTGATGAGGTCTGCCTGTTCTTGTTTAAGAGAACTCAAATTAGTGTTGTGTTCTGCTCGTTGTTGTTGTTGTGCCTGTGAAAATTGTCCCTGGAAATTTGCGGTTAGCGTTGTGATTTGGGTTTCGGTCTGGCCTATTCGCTGCGCTAGAGATTTTAGTTTATCGTCCAAACTTTTCTCGGTAGTAGATAACTCTTCTTGTTTCTTTTCCAATGCATGTGTTAATAGATTTTGGTTGCGTTTGAAATTGGAAATTAAACTAGGTAGTGACTCTTTGAGAGTTTCAACGAAATCTGCCATGTTTTGCGTTGTAAGATTATTTACCGACGATAATATGGAATCCAGAGTGGCATTAATATTGGCTACATCAGTTCGCTTAAAATGCCCTAAAAGTTGATCATAATGTGACTTCAAATTAGATAAAACACCCAATGGAGTTAGTTGTGGAATAGCGGAACTAAGTTTCTTCTCAACATATTTATTTACAGCTTTTATCCTCTCCCAATCATCCTGAACATCACTCTTCTCAGAAATCAGGTTGTCTAACTGCTGTATGTTTGTATTGATTGCCATTTTAGAATTATCGAAATCTTGCAAAAAAGTCATAGACTGTCTCCTTACTTACGAAAATAGTGCCAAAATCTGTCTCATCCTAGTTTCCAACGCATGTATTGCCAAATTCATCTCGGCACGGCGGCTAAGTTGCGTTTCTTTTTCTGTCTGAGCGCGCAGGACGGCTATTTCCTGTTTGAGCGACACATACTCTGCAAATGCCGCGCGTTTGGCATCTGAACAGCCTGTATTAGGCGCTATGGCAAAACTGCCAGTCACGCGGGCGGCGGAGAGGTCAGCCATCCTGTCCAGCCAGCCTTGATATAGTGTAAATAAGTTAGCGGCTGGTTGGGAAGCCAGTGCAATGGCGGCAAGAAAGTCTTTTTCTGACCGAGGCAGGGGGTCCGGACCAAAAGTTTCGGTTACCGGCAGGCTGTCCAGCACCATTTGCCCGGATTCATTCTTGGAAATGCGCTTATGCGCCAAAGACAGCGTGATTGTGCCTTCCTGCTCCGATATCAGCACCAGCGGGTAGGGAATGGAGCGGTGCATCAACTCGACCAGCCTTGCCGACTTCGCTTTCGGGCGCAGGCACATGGACGCAACGGCAATTTCCAGATATTCACGGTCGTCTGTCTTTATTTCCGGCACGGCAATATTGGAAGGTTTTAGCGATGCAAGCCACGACATTTCTTCTATCCCCTCATTAATACTGCGTTTGTCGGAAGCGGTGGGCGCACCGTTTTCCAGCAACAGCTTTTTGGGGATGCGCTGATTTACGGCGGTGTTATTTGGCAGGGCAAGCGCCGCCAGTATGTCGGCAAACTTCATTTTGCGGCCTCGGATGGCAATACAACAAGGAATGCCGTAACTTCAAAATCGTTTATGCCGCAGAACTCGCCCTGTGCGCTATGCGTGCCGCCCGGTTTGAACAGGCTGGCTACGGAGCGTTCCTCTTTCTTGCCTATAATGGACGATATCGCAGCGGAAAGAAGCTTCTGTGCGGAGGACATATCCTGCCCGTCGCGGGTTGATTTATCGAACGCCGCGCAGGCGGCGGTGTCGGGGATATCACGCCCGGAGGCAAGTTTTTTAAGCCGGTCCAGCACTTGTTTTGGCTGAGAGAACGGTACAACCACAGAAGCGTTTTCGCCCACATGCACAAGGTAATGCGGGGCAAGCGGGTAATCCGGCTCGAACCCTTTAAGCGCGGCATGGCTGGCGCCACGCAGGCAAAAGATTATGCCCGGTTCTATAGCTTCGTCGCCGGCTTCCAATTGCCTGACCACAGCAAACATCCCTAACGGTAATGCTTCCACATTGGCTGGAGCATTTTTCAAGAACCCGGCAAGGTCGGCACGGAAATCGTTGAGTGTAAGGTCCGTGATTGATATACCGCCGGACAGGTCCTCTATATCAATTACCGTGTCCTGCAATTTTTCCAGTTGCTTGCGGCGGTACTCCAAATCGTTCATCTGGTTGCCAGACTGGTATTCGATAATGTTTTCTTCACCGGTGGCGGAGACATCCAGCAGCACCATGCGTCCGCTTACGCGCTGCTCAAGGTTTATGTATTCCTCAAGGTCCATATCCGGCCAGAAATTGACAAGCTGAATGCGCGTGTTGGGCGAACCGAGGCGGTCAATACGCCCGAAACGCTGGATTATGCGGATGGGGTTCCAGTGAATATCGTAATTGACCAGATAGTCGCAATCCTGAAGGTTCTGGCCTTCGGAAATACAATCGGTGGCGATAAGCAGGTCTATCTCGCCTTCGCCGGAAAATTCGTCGGCGCGTTCCTTGGAACGGGGCGAGAATGCTGTTAGTATGGTGGCAAGGTCGGTCTTCATGCCGGGAAGGGTGGTTTTGTTTGTGCCGGTGCCCGTCAAAATGGCGGCATTGACGCCAAGTTCCTGTTTGGCCCAGCCGGAAAGCTGCGCATAGAGGTAATTGGCGGTGTCGGCAAACGCGGTGAAGACAATTATCTTGCGGTTGCCGGAGTTAACCGGGTTCTGGAGTTTGGCTTTAATAAGCTCGCGTAATTTAGCAAGTTTTGCGTCGCGATCCGGCCCGACTTGTTCAGCGGACGCAAGCAAGCTGGCAATGCGGTTGCGGTCTTCCACAAGGTCCTGCCGCCATTTAATACGGTCCACATCCTGCAACAACACCTTTACCTTGCGCCCGACAAGCATTGGCTCAAAGGCAGGGTCGTCAATCTCAATATCGGCTATGTCCAGTTCTTCAAGTTGCTGCTCGTGCGCATCTATCCTGGCAATAAGAGCATTAACATCGGCAAGTTGTCGGCCAAGCGTTAGCGCAAAGGAATTTACTGAGCTTTCCATGCGCTTTAGAATGTTGACGCGCAGAAGGTGGACAAGACTTTCCTCTCGGTCAGCCTGACGGAATATGCTTTTGCCGTCGCGCAGCTTGGTGCTGTACTTTTCATCATACGCGGTCTTCTTTTCAGGCAGCACATAGCGCAACGGGGCGTAGGCGCTTAAATTGAGACGGCGGATTTCGTTGTTAATCTCACGAACCGGAAGGAACTCTCTGGCAAGGTCAACACCGATTCTGATATTGACCGGTTTTAAACGGTCAGGGAACTTGCCCGTTTCAGCTATGCCGTAATATTTCACGATATGCTTGCGCGAACGGGCGATGGTTAGCAAATCAAGCAACTTAAAATAGTCAAAACCCAGCATGTCGATAAGCTTGGCTGGTTTGCGTTCGCCCTCATCCAAGTCAAGCCAGCGTTTGAACTGTAACTGCGCCTGACGGATGGTGGATTCAATGCTGGGGATATTATGGGCGGCAAGGGCCTCGTCTTCGCCCTCGGTAATGAAGCCGATTTGATTCTTTAGGTCAGCAAGACGGTTATTTACCGGCGTTGCGGAAAGCATTAGGACTTTTGTTTTTACGCCGGACTTGATAACTTGCTGCATCATACGCTCGTAGCGGGTTTCATGGTCTCGGTGCGCGGGATTATTGCGAAAATTGTGGGATTCGTCGATAACCACAAGGTCGTAATTGCCCCAGTTGATGAAGGACAAATCTATATCGCCGGAGAGGCCATTATCGCGGGAAAGGTCCGTGTGGTTGAGAACATCGTAATTAAACCGGTCTGCGGCAAGGGAATTGCGCTTGTCGTTGGCCTTGTATAGCGTCCAGTTGTCGCGCAGGCGCTTGGGGCAGAGGACAAGCACACGGTCATTTCGCAGTTCGTAATACTTCACAATAGCAAGGGCTTCGAAAGTTTTGCCAAGACCGACGCTATCGGCGATAATGCACCCGCCGATGCGTTCCAGCTTGTCTATAGCGCCGAAAACACCGTCCCGCTGAAACCTATAGAGCTTTTTCCAGACCAGAGTATTGCGAATACCTGTGGCGGATTTGATGATGCGCTCCTCGTCCAGTTCATCGCCACGATCCTTGAAAAGGTGATAAAGCATCGCATGATAGACAAGTGACGGCGCTTTGTGGTCGATAATGCCCTGCAATTGCGCCAGGACGGCATTTTTGGCTTCAGGAGTTGCGGGAAGGTTATCCCAGATGCTGGAAAACCAACTGTTGAGCTGGGTCCATTCTTCTGCGGTTTCGGAACTTTGTATCAGGCTAAAGCGGTTGCCGGGAGTAAAACCAAGCCCGTCCATGGTGAACGGACAGTTACCGGTTATAGCGCAACGGTTTGCGGGCTCGGAGTGGTCGATAATGATTGCGGATTGCGGCAGATGAGCCTGCGCACTACGAATTTCAGCCTTATCTTCAAGCCACCTTTTGCACTGCCGGGCAATGGTGCGGGAGTGGAGGCGGTTGCGAAAAGCCCGGTCGGCCTCGCCGCCAAACAGGCTAAGCGACTTTTCATTGAGTTGTGGCAGGACAAGCCGGGTTTTGGTTATGGCGTCCAGGATATCGCGAAACTCGGCAAAAGCAAAGATGGAGAACTCAGACGAAGCCAGGCCAAGGCTGGACTGCGGTGCAATTGCCCGCTTTAACTCGTCCGCCACTCGCTCCGCCCCGCTGTTTTTAATGAGTTTCATGCTATATCGCCTGGAACTGCCGCCGAATCAAAAAAAGAGGTTAATAAAATCGCAGTTTTCCCGAGAGGAACCCCTGTTCCAATTTTAGCAAATTGGCTTATTCGAGACGTCGGTGTATATCATAACGCTTAAGAACGTGCTAAAATTATCTGGGGCGACACCTACAATGAACCGCATCTTGTAGCCCGATTATTTGGCGGTAGTGCGTATTGATCGATAAAGAGATGCAGATGAACTCAAATGCAGCTGGACAGCTGGCGGGATATGCTATTCAATTCCCACGCGCATTATATCATCTCCTGAGAAGCAAACCCGGGGATGCCGTTTGTGTTGAGGTTTTTGGCGATGTCGCAACACAAAAAGCCGATGGCGTTATCCTTGCAGAAGAAGATAAGTCTTCAATTAATTCCAACCCTCTAACTGACCGGTCTTCCGATCTCTGGAAAACATTTGCAAACTGGCTACACGCTGTAAATGATAATACCCTCGCTATCAGCAAAACAAATTTCATTTTATATGCGAATAAGAGCGGGCAACCAGGTATCGTAAATAAGTTCAGTGAAGCGGGAACGCAAGCAGAAGCACAAGAAGCAATTAAACATGCCAAGGAAACGCTCCGCGACATTAAAATCGGTCATTCCATTTTTCCAGATTATTCATATGTAATGGAGAATGAACTCCTGCTAGCAGCGCTGCTTTTAAATTTTGAACTTCAAATTGGAATAGAAGCCGGATATGATGATGTAAGAAGGGAAATCCGGGCTAAGCATGTTTCTGAAACACAAATAGATTATGTCATGGATGCAATTGGTGGTTGGCTGCAGCGTGAAATTACAAGCAAAATACAGTTGAAACAATCGGCAATTATTACCTGGGAAAACTATGACACACAGTGTCGGCTCATATTCGAACGGGTCCACCTAAGAGAGTTGCTTGATTTTACTCTTCAAAACCCGGTGAAAGAAGAAACTATTCAAAGCCATGTTAAAAACCGTCCGCAATATGTACAGCAATTGGATGCAATCAATCTCACGGACGACGCGATTTTAGAAGCGGTTGCCGATTATTTGCGGTCTCAGGTTAATATCCATAAATGGATAGAAACTGGAACCATCAATGAGGCGATAGCATCTGATTTTGAATCAAAACTTATTAGATTTTGGGAACATCAAGTAAAAGACATAGAACTTACTCAAGCCGGTTTAGATAAAGAAAAATGCGGGCAACTCATCTTATCCAGATGCGTGACAAGGCAAGAAACTATCAGAGGCGAATCTCCTCCTGCATCCACAATCCCAGGGCTATATCATACCTTAGCGGATAAGCCAACGATTGGATGGCATCCGGACTGGGAGACAATATTTTCGAAAGATAAGGAGCTATAACTAGATGTACCTAACAGACGAAGTAAAAGTTTGGAACACTCCTCTAGTTGGTGCGTATCTCCTGTGGAAATTTACGAAAGGATACTGTGCCGGACATCCCACTGGCGATGCCCCAGTGGGCCTTCTACATTTTATAGCTATGGCAATGCTTACGAATGAAAAGCTTTTAGAACCCATTAGCAACCGAAGGGACAATTTACAGTCTTGATTCCGCAGAAAAACCCCTCTATTTTAGTCCTGTTTTTTCCAAACTCCGCCCTGAACCGGGAATAGTTCGGAAAATGGGTTTTGACATCCGGTTTTTAGCGGCAGCGACTTAGAACGTACGCGA
>JAQTYB010000098.1 GCA_028688475.1 Elusimicrobiales bacterium | reverse complement strand
CGATGTAGTTGCATGGTTTTCGCTCTTTTGCCGACGTGGCGTCGACGAGAATATTATATTTTATGCGCGGCTATTTGGGGAATAGCTGTTTTTAAGGAATTTTCAGACGTTTCGCAACAGGCTCACTCATGCCACTTTCTGTCCTATTTTCGGCGACATTCCCGATGAAAAAACACCCAATATGCTCGATAAAACTCAATTATCCCGACGCAGTGAACCGATACATGCCCAGAAATCGTATCCCGAAACAACGGTCGTCGCCATAACCCGCATCTGCTAGCACAACGCATGATTTACGCCGGGCACCTTCAGTTCTCGAAGTTGCTCCGCCGCGATTTCTGGCACTTCTAGATATTGTCAAATTCCTGTGTGGCATATCGGGCATGGAGTCTCCATATGCAATCATTTCCCCCGTACGCCGTCTGAACCGGCGCAAGTTTTGAGTCGTGACCAGATAATATTTTGCGTTGCGGTTTTCAATTTCAAGTATCGTAAATGGCCATTCTCCGTCGGGCGACTGTCTGTGATGGCACGATTGAGAATGCCAGCAAAACAGTTTTCAAATTGCAAAGGGGATTGATACATCTCATCCGCTCCCATGACACAGTAGAGGAAATTTTCTAAGTTTGCTTTCGTGGCGAAATTGTATAATTTGGCTTGCAGCGAAGTGACGTGAACGAATGCCAGACGGAAAAGTGATATGTAAGCCGAAGGACGCAAAGCAGCACCGAAAAAGCCGAAATTGCAGTACACGAGATTATTTACGGATAAGCTCTTGGTTACTGAACACGGCCAACGCCGATTTAACGATTGTCAGGGGGAACAATGGCGGAATTCAGGAAAATCTACAAATGCGGGTTGTGCGGCGACATCGCCGAGGTATTGCACGCCGGCGCGGGCAGCCTGTCTTGCTGCGGGCAGCCGATGAAGCCGCTCGTGGAAAACAGCGTGGACGCCTCCCGCGAGAAACATGTGCCGGTAATCGAAAAAACCGGAACCGGCTTCAGGGTGAAAGTCGGCGGAATGCCGCATCCAATGGAGGAAAAGCATTTCATCGAATGGATAGAATTGGTTGCCGACGGCAGGTCGCTGCGGAAATTCCTCAGGCCCGGCGACGCGCCGGAGGCGGAATTCTGCGTGAACGCCGCCGCCGTCTCGGCACGGGAATACTGCAACCTGCACGGCTTGTGGAAGGGAGAGCTTTAGGCCATGATGAATCCCAGAATCGAGGCCGCCTTCAACGAGCAGATAAAGTTCGAGATGGAGTCCGCCCATCTTTATTACCAGTTGGCGGGCTGGTGCGCCCCGCAGGGGTTTGAGGGAATGTCGCGCTGGCTGCTGCTGCAAAAAGACGAGGAGCTCGGCCACGCGCACCGTTTCTTCACGCATATCGCCGCCCGCGGCGGACTGCCGAAAATAGCCGCCCTCGCCGAGCCGAAAGCCGAGATTAAATCCGCGCTCGAGTTGTTCCGCGAAGTCTACAGGCACGAATTGCTCATCACCAACAGGATAGACGTGCTGCTCGATCTGGCCCATAAGGAAAACGACCTCGCCGGCGCGGAATTTCTGCAATGGTTCGTGCGCGAGCAGGTCGAGGAAGAGGAACAGGCCTCCCGCATAGTGCTCAAGCTCGAACGCATCGGCCCGTCGGGAGCCGGGCTTGTCATGCTGGACGCCGAACTCGGCAAACGCGGCAAGGCGGCCTGATGATGCCGCCGCCTGCCCTGGCGGAAAGGAGGCTCATATGCCAAATCACACAGCGGTGCGGATAACGGAGAAGGTCTGGTGGGTGGGCGCGATAGACTGGGAATTGCGCGATTTCCACGGCTATTCCACGAAACGCGGCACGACTTATAACGCCTATCTCGTGATGGGCAGCGAACCCGTGCTCATAGACACGGTTAAAGCCCCTTTCGCCGGCGAGATGCTCGAGCGCATCGCCTCGGTGACTGAACCGGCTAAAATCCGCACAGTCATCTCCAATCACGCGGAGATGGACCACAGCGGCTCGCTTCCCGAAGTGGCGCGCCATATCAAACCGGACAGGATAATCTGTTCCGCGATGGGCGAGGCCGCGCTGAAAGCTCATTTTCACGCCGATTGGAAACTGCAGCCGGTCAAAGACGGCTCCGAAATGGAAATCGGCGGAGAACGCTTCCAGTTTCTGGAAGCGCGCATGCTCCACTGGCCGGACAGCATGGTCTCTTTTCTGCCCTCGGACGGAGTGCTTTTTTCAAACGACATTTTCGGAATGCACCTGGCGCATTCGCATCGCTTCGACGACGAGACCGTAGGCTGGTACTACGAGGCGGCGAAGTATTACGCCAATATCATACTCCCTTTCTCAGGCATAGTGACGGCGTTCCTGGAAAAATTCAAAGCCAAAAACCTGCCCGTCAAAATCATAGCGCCCGACCACGGCCCGGTCTGGCGCAAAGACATCGAAAAAATAATCGCCCTCTACGCCAAATGGGCGGCGCAGCAGCCGACGGACACCGCCATAGTCCTTTTCGACACGATGTGGAAAAGCACCGAAAAGCTCGCCGGCGCGGCAGCCGAGGGGCTCGTCTCCGGCGGCGCAAAAGTCAAGGTGATGCCGCTCAGAGCCCATCACCGCAGCGACGTGGCGGTGGAACTGCTGGAGGCAGGCGCGCTGCTTGTAGGCGGCCCGACGATGAACAAGCAGCCTTTCCCCACGCTGGCGGATGCGCTCACTTATCTGAAAGGCCTCAACCATAAAAATCTGACGGGCGGCGCGTTCGGCTCCTACGGCTGGAGCCCTGACGGGCCGAGATGGATTGAGGCCCAGCTCAGGGAAATGGGCGTGAAACTCGCCGGCGAAACCGTAACCTGCCGGTATGTGCCGGACGCCGCCGCGCTCGACGCCGCGTTCAGGCTGGGGGAGGCCGTGGCTAAAAGCATCAAGAGACAGCCATGATGGACAAGGAAACCGCCGACGCGCTTTTCGACCTGTCATACGGGATGTACGTCGTCGCCGCGTCCCACGGGGGCCGCAAAAACGGGCAGATAACCAACACCGTTTTTCAGGTTACCGCCGAACCGCCCCGGATGGCGGTCGCGGTGAACAAGCAAAACCTGACGCACGAGCTGATAGCCAAAAGCGGCGCATACAGCGTCTCCACGCTGGCGGAAGGAACGCCGATGACGTTCATCGGGCTTTTCGGCTTCAAGTCGGGCCGCAACACGGACAAGTTCGCCGCCGTAAAGCACGACACCGGACAGACGGGCTCGCCGCTGGTGCTCGACCATACGGTTTCAGCTTTCGAGGTGAAGGTTGACCTGGAAACGGATGTCGGCACACACACGCTGTTTATCGGCGAGATAGTCACGGCAAGGACATTCGGCTCCGGCAAGCCGCTCACTTACGATTACTACCGCCGCGTGATGTGCGGCAAAACCCCGCGCGGCGCGACAACTTACAAGGCTCCCGAAACAAAGGAGCCGAAGGAGAAAACCACCATGAAAAAATATGTCTGCAAGGTATGCGGTTATGTCTACGACCCGGCGGCGGGCGACCCGGAACACGGCATCCCGCCCAACACGCCTTTCGAGAAGATTCCCGAGGACTGGGTGTGCCCGGTCTGCGGCGTGCCTAAGTCAGAGTTTGAAGCCCAGAGCTGAAAAACCCCGCCAGCCGCCGTCGAATCCCGCTGCTCTATTGCACAATCAGGGTTCAAATCCCTCGGCGAGATAGCGGTTGCGTCCGGCTGACAAATTGAAAACAAGCGCCGGCCTCAGCGCGGGAATGCGCTCCAGTTGCGTCAGCACAACATCGGCCAGCACGCATACTATCAGATACGAAGCCAGATTGAACGCCAGCGCCGCCGGCAGCCACACGCCGCGCAAGCCGAAAAGAATATGCCACGGCACTAATACCGTCAGCGTCAGCAGCGCGGCGCGCAAAAGCGAAACCTGAATCGCTTTTTGCGGGCAGATATTTATGCAGCGCTGGCAGCTTTGGCAGGCGAAATTCCAGACGGGACGCCCGCCGCTCATTTTTATGACGCCGGCGGGGCAGGAGGCGGCGCAAAGCCCGCAGGAATTGCATTTTGAATCCGCCGCGAACCATTTGCCCATGAATTTGCGCCCCCAATGCCTGAACAAGCCGCCGGTGATGAAGGAGACGGCGCGCATTCCGGGCTTGCAGGGTTTATAAACCCGCGTTTCAGAAAAAATTGCCTCTGCGGCGGCTTTGAGCGGCGCGGCGGAAAACGCTGTTATTTTTGCCGCGAGCTCCGGCCCCGGCGGATTCACCATAGCAGTGACATTGCCCGGATAGGCGAGCACGCCGGTGTAAAACACGTCGAACCCGCGCGCCGAAAGCGCGGCGCGCGCTTCTTCCAGAGCATAGCCTTCCTCGCCGCCCTTGCCCGGTTCCATGCTGCCGAACGTGGCAAGCACCGCCGCCTTCGCTCCCGCGGCGCGCGGCAAAGCGCCGATATGCCGCAGCATTATCTCCGGCACGCACGCCGCGTAAACGGGGAACATGAAAACATGCGCGGCGGCGGGCATTGCGCACCCCTGAGGTTTTTCGATAAGGGCTATCGCGGCGCAGGCGCCTTTGTCTTCCAGCGCGGCTTTGAGCGCGCGGGCGGCGTGCAGCGAGTTTCCGGTGCCCGTAAAAACGTGAACGCAGTATTTTTTTGAAGTATCCGCCATATGCCTCTAGCCGATTGTTTTTTTGACCGTCTTGAGCAGTTCGGTGTGCGGACTGGCTTTTGAGACGTAGACGCGCGCGCCGGGACTGTTCACCGCCGAAGCCTCCTCCGGGCTTACCATGCTGGTAAGGAATATGACCGGTATGCCGGAGGTTTCAGGGTCCTCCAGCAGGCGCAGGGCCATGCTGCCGCCGTCCATTCCCGGCATGACCACGTCGAGCAGGATGAGGTCCGGCTTGAACGACCTGGCCTGGCGCCAGCAATCTTCCCACGTCTGGGCTTTGACCGTCTCGTAACCGGACGCTTTCAGCACGTCGCTGTAAAGCGACAGTATTTCCGCGGAATCGTCAACTATGAGAATTCTCTTTTTTCCCGGCATATTTTATCCTCCCCGGAAAGTATCAGGCATCCCGGCGGGCCACCGGCAGCGCGAAAGAAAATACGCTGCCCTTGCCATACTCGCTCTCCACCCACATGGCCCCGCCGTGCATCTCAACAAATTTTTTGGACAGCACCAGCCCCAGGCCCGTGCCTTCGCGCTGGCGTCCGTCCCCCGCGTCCAGTTGTGAGAAAGGCTTGAAAAGCCTGCCCATGTCCGCCGGCTTTATGCCGATTCCGGTATCGGACACGTTTACGGCCAGATACTCCTCGCCGGCGGCAAGCTTTCGCTCCCCGGCAAACTGCGCGGCGCGCCCTTCCAGTGCCGCGCCTTTCACGACCCGCACCGTCAGCTTCACGGTGCCGTCCGCCGGAGTGAATTTCAAGGAATTGCTGAGCAGGTTGAACACCACCTGCTTTAGCTTGCGCTCGTCCGCCGTGATTTGGCGGCAGGCGGCGGGTTCGATGTCGGCCAGCAGTTTGACTTTCATCTGCATAGCCTGCTCGGACAGCATCTTGACTATGACCTCCAGCGCCGAATCAAGCCGGAACTGAACCGGCACCAGCTCCATCTTCTGCGCTTCCACTTTCGAGAGGTCGAGTATGTCGTTTATCAGACTGAGCAAATGCCTGCCGCTGTTGCGGATATGGCCGATGTATTCCTTCTGCTTTTCGTTGACGGGGCCGAACATATCCTCCCAGAGCACGCCCGAACACACTATGATGGCGTTGAGCGGAGTGCGCAGTTCGTGGCTCATGTTGGCGAGAAAAGCGGACTTGGCCTTGTTGGCCCCCTCGGCCTGAGTCCTGGCATATTCGGCAGCGGATTTTTGCGATTCCAGCTCCTGCGTGCGCGCGGCTATCTTGCGCTCCAAAGACTGCACCAGCCGCGCGTTCTCAATCGCGACAGCCGCCTGATTGGCAAAAACCTGGTAAAGCTCAGCGCGTTCGGTGGTGAAATGGAACGCCTTGTCCGCGTAAAGCAGCAACACGCCGATAACCTTGTCATTTTCCCGGATAAGCGGCACCGCCAGAACCGAACGGACGCCGTTTCTGAGCGCGTCCTCCCGCCACATGGCGAAACTGTCGTCATGCTCCACGTCGGCGCAAACGAAGGATTTGCGCGTTTTGACGGCCAGCCCGCCGGGACCGCCGCCTTTGGGCGAGTCGTCGAATCTGACGTGCACCCTTTCGAGGAAATCAGCGTTCTCTCCGCTGCAGCAGGCGCGCCGCAACTCGGACCCGCCCTCCTCCAAGAGACCCAGCCAGCACATATTGGCTCCGCCCACCCGGAGCGAATTGGCGCAAATGAAGCCGCAGAGTTTATCCATATCCACCAGGCCCATGATGGCATTGGAGGCCTGCGCAAGGCCCAGCAATTCCTCGGCGTAGTTTTTTACGGTCTCCTCCATAAGGCGGCGCTGCGTGATATCGAAGGAAATGCCGGTGATGCCCGTCACTTCGCCTTTTTCATCGGATATCGGCGACTTGAGGGTTTGAATCCAATGTGTCACGCCATCCTTGTCGAGTATCGGTTCCTCTATTTCCTTGCGTTTCCCGGTGGACATCACTTCGTTGTCGTCGGCGCGTGAACGCCGCGCGAACTCGTCGGGAAGTATGAAACTGTCGGTTTTTCCTATCAGTTCCTCCACGGCATGACCCGTGAATCTGGCGAGCGGCTCGTTGACGGCAAGGAAGCGGCCTTCCCTGTCTTTGAGCCAGGCGTTGGCGGGCACGTTGTCGAGAATGGCCTTCTGCCGGCGGCGCGCCTCGTCGAGAGCGGCCTCGGCCCGCTTGCGTTCTGTCAGGTCTATGAAGAAAAACATCAGGCAGACGGGATTATTGTCATCGTCGCGGACGAGGGTGCCCAGCATATCCACGGAAAATTCGGAGCCGTCCCTGCGGACGGCGTAATGCTCTCCCTGGAGCATATCAACGCCCGGGCCGGGCTGGCGCACGAATTCGGTTATGAAACGGCCGTTGGCCTCGTCCGAAGCATAGCCCCATAACCTGGTGAAGGCGGGATTCACATACGATATCACACCCTTGAGATTAGCCATCACAATCGCGTTGGCGGAGGAGGTGAACGCTTTCCTGCCGACAAGCAGCGAGGTGTGCAGCTTGCGCTCCGCCGTAACATCCCGAAATCCCATAACGGCGCCGCCGATTTGCCCGTTGCTTTCCATGGGCGCCACGCTGTATTCTATGGAGCGCTCAATGCCGGTTTTTGATATGAGCGCGATTTCATGGGCCGGAGACTGGTCCTCCCCGCGGTTCTCCGCCATGCAGGGCAAGAGAGGATTCGGCCACTCATGCCGCGTTTTTTCATTGACAAGGCGCATGATGGAGTCCGCCGGCCTGCCCAGCGCGTCGCTTTCCTTCCAGCCGGTCAGATATTCAGCCATGTAGTTGAGCAGAGTGACGCGGCCCTCCTTATCAACGGTGATTATGCCGTCGCCTATGCTGCGCAGGGTCACCGCCAGCCTTTCCTTCTCGTCGCAAAGCTGTTTTTGCAGGCCGCGGCTGTTTTCAAGCTCATACGCGGCCAGTTCATAAAGCTCATCGCGGCGTTTGAGCACGCGGTAGATTATCAGGGTGAAAAACCCCGCCGACAGCGCTATGAAAACGCGCTGCGCGAAATCATGTTCCTCTCCCAGCGCGGCGGCGAAAACATGCACAAGCGCCAGCAAAAACAGGGACACCACGGCAAAAAACGCCGTCAGCAGCAGCGGCGGGGTTCCGGACGGGTTTTTCCTATGCCCGGAGGCCGACGCGCGGCGCAGGTTTTCAAGCTGCTCCTCCACTTCAGGCGCCGCGCCGAAAAACCTCCGCAGCGCAGTCCTCAGGCGGTGAAAAAGCGGTATCATCGTTTTATTATGCGGCCCCCGGCGGGTTCAGGCTCCCTCGCCGAGTTTGCTTTTGACCACGGCTATCATTTCCGCCGGGTCGTAAGGTTTGGAGACGTAGCCGTCTATGCCGGTGGCAAGTATCCTGGCCTTGTCGCCCTCCATGGCGTAGGAGGTCACAGCCACCACCGGTATGGTCCGGGTCGCGGGGTCGGACTTGAGCACCCTGCCGACGGCGTAGCCGTCCATGCCGGGCATTTGTATGTCGAGCAATATGAGGTCCGGTTTTTCTTTGCGCGCCAGCTCTATGCCGTCGTGTCCGCCGGCAGCTTCGGAAACTTCGTACTTGTTGAAAAGGAGTATGTCGCGAAGGATGCTGCGGTTCCTGTCATTGTCTTCTATAACCAGAATTTTTTTAGGCACCGGCGCCTCCTTGCGGATATGCGAGCATAGTGTGTTATTATACCTAAGTACCCGTTCTTTCCAGACGACCGGCGAAATTTCACTTCCTGCCGCCGCCGAACATGCCTACGTACTTCAGACGCACCACGCCGCTCCTGTCTATGACAGCCGGTTCGGCCCTGGCCCGGATATAGCCGGAATTGAGAAAATTTGAGAGACTTATCTTCACGGTGTCCGGCCTGAAAATGACGGTGTTGCCAGTTTCGCCGAATTCCCGCGGCGCGGTGTCGTTGAAGCGCAGTTCCGCCACGGTGGATTTTCCCTCATAAACCCAGCAGCAATGCGTTACGCACTCTATCTGCCTGCCCAGCCGGAAAGCGGCCTCCGGCGGGTCGAAAGAAAGCTTCAGGCGGACACAGTAATCGCGCATGCTGGTATCCTCTGTGACCACCCAGGCCGCATTGGTGCCGCGCCCCAGCGTGGCGCAGCCGCACAACAACAGCGCGGCGCATAACGCCGCAGTTTTTGCGACCGGAATATGCCCTGCGCTATGAAGGTTCATAAACAAAGCAAAGGTATTTTAGCATGAAAAGGCTTGCCGCAAATAAGGTTTGTTCTGATGTACACAAAGACCTTCGCCGGTAAATTACCAGGAGCAGCGCAAAACTAAAAAAGTCATTGAAAAGTCCTACAGTTTATGTAATATGTGTTGGGGGCCTGTCAAGCCAAATAAGAATCGTACCGTAATCGTCGGTGCGAGATTTCTTTTTCCGTCTCAAGACCGCCTTCGGCTTCCAGTTTGCGCCTGACTATCCTCAAAGCCTCCTCCAAAAGGTCGTTTT
>JAQTYB010000097.1 GCA_028688475.1 Elusimicrobiales bacterium | reverse complement strand
TTCCACTTCGGCGTCGGCCAGCGCGGTTTCACAGGACACGCACCAGTAAACGGTTTTTTTGCCTTTGAAAACGTAGCCCTTGCGCACCAAATCGAAAAACGCCTTTATCTGCGCGCCCTCGTATTGCGGCTGCATGGTGAGGTAGGGATTATCCCAGTCGCAGATTATGCCGAGCCGTTTCATCTCGGAGCGCTGGATGTTTATGTAATTCTGGGCGAACTCCCGGGTTTTTTCCAGAAACGCGGGGATGTCGGTTATCTGGCGCTTGCTTTGCTTGAGTTCCTTCAGCAGCGCCTGCTCGATGGGCAGTCCGTGGCAGTCCCAGCCGGGGATGTAAGGGACCTGAAGCCCGCTCATGGCGCGGGATTTCATCACTATGTCTTTTAGCCCTTTGTTTAGAACATGGCCCGTGTGCAGATGCCCGTTGGCGTAGGGCGGCCCGTCGTGAAAACTGTAAACGGGCTTGTCTTTGCGCGCATCAAGCATTTTTTGATAGAGCCCGATTTTGGACCAATATTCCAGCATGAGCGGCTCGCGTTTGGGCAAATCGGCGCGCATCGGAAAAGCGGTCTTGGGAAGCAAAACGGTGTTGGAGTAGCTGACTGCCTCTTTTGTCATAACGCCCCTGTTTTTCTCTATTGGTAGAATACTACAAATTATACGAAAATTGCCACACGGGACAGTGCTCGTTCGCGCGAAACTTCATACTCAATGGAATTATTTCTGCCTGAGAATATCTTTTAGCGCGTATTGTAATGCGTCGTCCTTTGCGGGGACGCGGATTGTGGGCGCAATACCGATTTTTTCAAGAAACTGGCCATTCCTTTGCTCGAAATACTTCCGCCCCATCTTAACCTGAGTTTGGCTGTTGGGAAGGATAAGCATGCCAAGTTCGCCGAAAGTCATCATTCCCGCCGTATTGTCGCCGACACGCCTGGCATACGGATGCGCCTCAAAAAGCTGAACCATGGCTTCGCAGGAGGAGGCGCAACTTCTGTCCGTCAGCAGGTATATCGGTTTTTCCCATAAAAGATTCCGGTCAATCTGCGCGGAAGGAAAAGAAGTGGTGGTTTCGTCTCCCGGTTTGGCGATTTCAAAATTCGCCATATCCTGCTTATATCCGTCCGTAACATAATCCGGCACAGGTTTTCCGGCCAGCACCAATTGCTTTTCATTAAGCTTCCAGCTATTTGCCGATATGGCATATGCGGCGGGTCCCCGGTCGAATGCCAAGAAACTTACAGGTTCTACGACATATTGTCCATAAAACTGGCCTGCTATTTTCCTCGCGGTTCCGGAATCGCCGCCGCCATTTCCACGCAAGTCGAAAATGACAGAGGGCGCGGTATCTTTTATTTTTTGGAGTTCGGGCCAAAGCCCGTCCCATTTTTTGTCATGAGACGAAACAAATGAAGTTATCGCCACAATCGGCACTTTTTGTCCGCCGGCGTCACGATAACTTATCTCCCAAGGAATTTCTTTCTGCGTTGCCACATTGTTTCCCACCGGATTGTAACGCGGTCCAAAGGAACTGCTATTGCATTTTGTGGAGTGGTGTCGCACGTTAAAGTGGTAATCGGGAACTTCCCATGCTATTTTGGCGAGTTGGTTGCAGAAAACATTGGAAGAAGACGGCCCTGCATTGGCGGCCAGCGCGTCAATTTTCGATATAAGCTCGGCGAATGCGCCCTTCGGCAGAAACCTGCGGCCTATGTACGCGTTATTGAGCGCATACTTTAGGATAGCCAAATCTTCCAGCACCTGTTCCTTGCTGATGTGGGGCCGGTCAGAAAAATCGTCGGTGTCTTTAAGCAACAAATCGCGAGGGCCAAGTGTGCCGCCGGATTCATTAACTGCGGGCACTGCGGGCGAAGGCGCTCCCGATATGCCCTCTATCTTTGCGCCGCTTAAGCTGTCGGACGCGCAAATATTGCCGGAGAGCAACATGCTTGCCGCAATTAAGGGCAAAGGCTTCCACATATTCTGGCTCCTTCAACGGTATATACAAAGCAAGCCTGCGGCTTAAAGAGTGCCGGGAGTGGGACTCGAACCCACACGCTCGGTGAGAGCACTGGTTTTTGAGACCAGCCTGTCTACCAGTTTCAGCATCCCGGCTTAACGAAGATATATTTTAGCAAAGTTAAATCGGTTTATGCGTGCCGCCGAGGGTGCGCTCGTTGGGAAAGCGCGGGATAGGCGCGCTCAATTGCATATACGGCGGGGTTGAAACGCAGGTGTCGTAAGCGCACGGCACGGGGGAACCGTGTGAGGCGGCAGGCTTTTCGAGTTTGGCCGGCGGAGCGGGTTTAGCCGGTTTATTTTCTTCCAAAATTTTAGCGGGGGCCGATTTCTTTTCTTCGCTTGCTTTATGAACCGCCAAAGCGCGCGGGCCGCAAGCCGCTGTTGTTGAAACGGAAACTTGCGGTTTGGCTTTGACCGTTTCCGTCGAAACAGATTTTGCGGGGGCGGCGGAGTTTGTCGAAACAGGGGCCTTCGCGGCGGGGATTTCGGCTTTTGGCTTGGAAACAGTTTTTTTCGGAAGCGCTGGTTTGGATTCAGGCCGCTTTTTCGCCGCCGGCTTGGCGTGAATTTCCGGTTTGGCGACCGGACGCGGTTTTTCAACAGGCTTGACTACCGGCTTGGCAGGCGCGGCGGGCTTGGCGGCTGTATGCGCCGCAACGGGTTTGACAGACGCCTTCGGCTGCGGCTTTTGCGCGACAGGTTTGGCCGTTTCGGCACCAGACTCTGGTTTTAAGGGAACCGCCGCGGCGGCGGGACTATCGTCGGTGTAACCCAAAAGCACATCGAGCCGCACGGGGTTTAGGCGGCGTTTTTGCGCCTCCTCCAGTATGCGGGTGGTTATCCAGACGGTGGTGTCGCGCCGGTTGCCGCCGTCGTGCAGCAGCATTACCGAGCCGGGTTTGAGATTGGAAAGGTACTCTTTCAGCAGTTCCTCTTTGGGCCGTGACTCCCAGTCGGAGCCGTAATCCCAGTTTATTACTACGTGTTTTGTGCGTTTTGCCACTGCCAGCACCCAGGACTTTGTTATGCCGTAGGGCATACGCATGTAATGCGTGGGGCGGCCTATTTCCGCCTCTATAAGCGCGGAAGTGTCCTTAATCTCTTTTTCAAGCCGGTCGTCGCGGCTTTTTTCCGGCACCTTGTTGAAATTGGCGTGGGCGTAGGTATGGTTGCCTATAAGATGCCCGGCTTCATAAACTTTTCTGACTTCCTGCGGCTTTTTTTTGACGGCGTAGCCCAGCATAAAAAACGTGGCCTTGGCGTTATAGGCGGACAGCGCGGCCAGCACGTCCGGCGTTGACTCGCCGGGGCCGTCATCGAAAGTGAGGGCGAAATACGGCTTGCTCTTGGGACCGGTGGTGACGAACTTGCCGTAAGGCACCGCGCAAAAAGCGGGGCCGGCGGCAAAAACCGCCGCCAGAGCGAGCGACATGAAATAAAATCTAAACCTCATACCTCTCCACTACCGCGAGCCCCATTTTCCACGGGATGAGCATGGCCGCCGCGTTAAGCGCGATATAAGCCGCCGCGCACAGCGCCAGCCAGCCCCAGTTCCAGGTTGCGCCGCCGGTGAACTTGCCTAGAAAATGCACCCGCACCGGATACGCCTCCACCGACAGCACGGCGGCGAGATATCCCATGCAGCAGGCCATATAGATGAAGCCGCCCGCCGAGCTTTCTATCTGGTGGATGTTTTCCACGTTGAACTTCGGAAACACCGCGCCGAGGCCTATCCCCATGACGCAAAACGCCAGCGAGGTCACCAGTATCGTAACCAGCGAAAGCGCCGAGATGAAAAAATCCGCGTCCAGCAGGATGTTGGACCACGCCACCAGCACTCCGCCCACCAGCATGGAAGGCGCCGCCCACAAAACCAGCTTTTCCCGCAGCAGCCGCCCGACGGAAACCGGCGCGGAGCGCAGCAGCCAGAAGCTTTTCCCCTCCAGGCTCACCGCCGGGAAAGTGAACCGCAGCCCGATGGAGGCCACCACGAAGCCGGCCACCGCTATGTTGAGGAAGGAAATCAGGCTCCGCAGGTCGCGGCCCTCAATCGGCAGCTGGCGTATGCTGAAAAGGTAAACCGCCATGATGGCCAGTATCAGCGCGCCCTGGGACCAGTAGCGCACGTCGCGCATGAACAGTTTGCGGTCTTTCCACAGCAGCGTTCCCTCGACGCGGGACAGCAGTTCCCTGTGCACCAGTCCGCGCTCGAACGGCTCCGGCGAAAGGCCTTTGGCGTTTTGCCGCATTCCCTCCTGCGCGCCGCTGAAACCCTTCATGTAGACCCATTTAGAGACATACACCAGCAGTCCGTACACGACAACGACCGAAAGCGCGAGCAGCAGGCAGTATTGCGCGAATCTGCCGTACTGGCCGTGCAAAAACGCCAGCATCCCGCCCGACACCCACCACGACGGCAGATACTCCGCCGTCGGCGCGCTTAAAAATTGCAAATAATTGGCCACCACTTCCAGCGAGCCCGGGCGCACCAGCCGCTCCGGCTGCACAAAACGCAGCATCATGTACACGAAAATCAGCGCGGAACTGCTCAGCAGCCACACGATGTCGCGCGTTCTGGACGTGGGAAACCAGTACATCAGCGCCATGCTGAGCGCTATGCCGAAAGCCGCGCCCAGCAGCACGAACGGCACCAGCAGCAGAAAATACGCGCAGAAAAACGGCGTCGCGTTCATCACGCGGCCCAGCGCGAACACATACGGCACCAGCACCGCGGCCAGCGTCCACGAGGAGTAGAAAGCCGTTTCCACCGTCTTGTCGAAGAAAATCCCGCGCACGGGAACGGGAGAGGAAAAAAGAAATTTCAGGTCGAAGGAGTAATACAGCGTGGTCATCGCCGTCACAAGCCCCGATATGGCCACCATGGAGAATGTTATGAGCAGCGCCATGGCGGTAAGCTTCCACGGCAGCAGCGGGCCGATTATCTGCACCGTGCCGAGATACCTGAGCACGCGGTAGAACCAGAAATACAGCCCCGTCAGAATCAGCAGCCCCGCGCAGGCAAAGCCCAGCCGCACGAAAAACTCCCAGGACTTCATGCTGATTATATTGTTGAAGCCGCTTAGGACGCGCCGCCTGAGAAGGACCGCCGAAGTATGCATGGGTCAGAGCGGCGCGCACTGCCGGGCGGCCGTGAGGTCCAGAAAAATATCTTCCAGCGTTACGCGCGAGCCGATGCCCGCCGCAAGCTCTTTGGAGGCCCGCGCGCGCAATTGCGCCACAGTGCCCGCCTCTATCATGCTGCCGTCGTACATGATGCCGATGCGCCCGCACAGCCGCTCCGCGATTTCGAGTATGTGGGTGCACATGAAAATGGTGGCTCCGTCCCGCGCCAAATCCGTCAGTATGGTCTTGACCATGCGCGCGCTTTTGGGGTCAAGGCCCACCATCGGCTCATCGAGCAGCACCACGCTCGGACGGCGCAGCAGCACGCCGGCTATAACCAGTTTCTGGCGCATTCCGTGGGAATAGGACTCCAGCAGTTCCCCCTCCCACTGGGCCAGCTCGAATTGCTCGAGCAGTTCGGGGATGCGCTTTTTCTGCTCGGCAGGCTCTACGGCGTAGAGGTCGCCTATGAAATAGAGGAACTCCGAGCCGGTGAGCTTGGGATAGACGAACGGCTCGTCGGGCACGAGCGCGGTGATGCGTTTTGCCGCCACGGGGTCTTTGGCCACGTCTATCCCGTCCACAAGCGCGCGGCCCGACGTGGGCTGCATAAGCCCGGAAAGTATTTTGACCGTCGTCGTCTTGCCAGCGCCGTTGGGGCCCAGAAAGCCGAAAATTTCGCCTTTCGGAACGGTCAAAGACAGGTTGTTGACGGCCGTCAGGCCGCCGAAGCGTTTTGTGAGATTTTCCAGTTGAATCATCTGTCTTCGCCCGGTGGAGGGCGGCGTCAGCTTTTTATGGCGAGAAGCGCCGTGTATTCCCGCCAGCGGCGGTTCAGCTCGGCCCGCGAAAGCCCGGCCAGGCGCTTGACGCTGAAAGACTCCACGTTGAACGAGGCCATCACCGTGCCCCACGCCATGGCTTTTTTCATTTCCCCGAAATCGAAGGGACGCTTCGAGCCGGTTATATAGCCCATGAAGCCGCCGCCGAAGGAGTCGCCCGCGCCGGTGGTGTCCACGACGTTTTTCACGGGAAAAGCGGGCAGCGAAACCGCGCGTCCGGCGCAAAAAAGCGACGCGCCGTAATCGCCTTTTTTCACGATGACGGCTTTTGGGCCGAGCCTTAAAAGCGCCCTGCCTGTTTCCATGAGGCCGGCTTCGCCGGTGAGCAGACGCGCCTCTTCCTCGTTAATAAAGAAAAAGTCCATGCGCTTGAGCAGTTTTAGCAGCATGGCGCGCTTGCAATTTATCCACATGTTCATGGAATCGCAGGCGGCAAGGCGCACTCCCTTCATCTGCGACAGCACGTCCAGTTGCAAATCGGGGTCTATGTTGGCCAGAAAAAGCGCTCCGGCGGCGCGGTCCTGCGCGCCAAGTTCAGGATGAAACTTTTCGAAGACGTTCAACTGCGTGTCCCTTGTGGCGGCGCTGCGAAAATCTCCGGAATAGGTGCCGGCCCAGCGGAAAGTTCGTCCCTGAAGCGTTTTGAGCCCGTCTATATTGACGCCGCGGTCCGCCAGCAGCCTGCGGTGTCGCGGCGGAAAATCCGTTCCCACCACGCCTATGATGCGCACCGGCGCCAGCGGGCGGGCGGCAAGCGAAAAGTAGACGGCGGAGCCGCCCAACGCCTCGTCGGCGCGCCCGCGCGCGGTTTCCACGGAATCCAGCGCCACGGAACCGACCACGAGTATGTCCCTGCGGGAACCGCCTGCCTGTTTTTTCATGAAATCAGAGGCCTTTTTCCCGCTGGTCGAGAAGGTTTTTGAACGGATGGTCCTGGGTGTACTGCCTGAGATAGCTGTTGGCGATGCTCAGGCCTTTGCTTTGCAGCATGGACTTCATGACCTCGGCCTTGCCGGGGGTTTTGGACTTGCCCTTTTCCTTGTTCTGCTTCTGGAACTCCTGATAGAGGGCATAGGCCGCGTCGAACTCCTGAGGAGTCATCCTGGCCGAGCCCAGCAGCAGCGTGCGGAAATGTGACGCCGCCAGCTGCCCGCGCAGAAAGGATTCGTACTGGCTCGGCTGCATTTTCATGTTCTGCATCAGGTAGTAGGCGTAGAGCTGGGGAACGAATTTGCCTTCGCGGTAGAACGCCGGATTGCTCTGCACTACGGCGGCCACCTCGAAATCGCTGGGCCGTATTTTGTAATCGCCCGCGGACAGCTCCAGCGCCTTGTTGACGACCATCTGCTGGAGCACCTGCTGCTTTATCGTGCCGCGCAGCGCTTCGGGAATTTCCGACAGGCCCCTGGCGGACAATTGCTCCGCCTGCCGGTTGTACTCCCGGTAGAAATCCTGCATGGTTATTTTTTCGCCGCCGATGGTGGCCGCCGCGTCGAAACTGGAAGCGTCAGACCCTATATAGGAGCCGAGCCCCACGAAAATGCCCATCAGGAAAACCGCCACGATGGCGAGATATATGGGTTTGCGGTGCTTGTAGAAAAATTTAATCATCCCGTCGCCTCCTCAGGCGTTTTCCCCGCCGTCGCCGGCGTCGTTTTGGGCGGCGGAATCCGTTTCCTCTCCGCCGGACCGTGACATGGCGCAATGCCCTTCAAAGTAAGCGCCGTCCTCGATGACTATCCTGCCGGTGTGGATATCGCCCGTAACGCGGGAGGTTGACAGCAGCTCCGCCGATTCCGCGGCGGAAATGTTGCCTTTCACCTCGCCGCCTATGACGGCGCTTTCGGCGGAAATATCGCCGATGACCCTGCCGGCGCCGCCTATCACCACGGCGTGGGCGTCCGTTATGGTGCCCTCGAACCGCCCGTCTATGCGCAGCGAGCCCTTGGCGTTAAGCGTGCCCTGGAAATACGCCTCCGGGCCTATCACGGAAACCATGTCTCCCATATCGAACATCTTGTCGGAATTTTTCTTGAGAAACGACATCATTCCTCCTTAAAGAATCTTTCTAAAATCGCCGCCAGGCGGGCCGGCTCAGCTTTTTCCGGCTTCGCCCACTTTGAGATACTTCATCGGGTTCACCGGCTTGCCGTTGACCCATACTTCGTAATGGACATGGCAGCCGGTGGAGCGGCCCGTCGTGCCCATGCGCGCTATAATCTGGCCGCGGGACACCTTGTCGCCTTCTTTCACCTTGAGTTCGGCGGTATGCCCGTAAAGCGTCGAGAAGCCGAACCCGTGGTCTATCAGTATCGCCTGACCGTAACCCGCCGCCCAGCCGGCGTGGCGCACCACCCCGTCCGCCGTGGCGTAAATGGGGGTTTCAGGCCTGTTTGCCACGTCCACGCCGGAATGAAACTCGCCGAAATCGGAGCTGAACGGCGACATACGGTAACCGAAAGACGAGTTGATGCTGCCGGAGGCCGGCCAAATGCCCGGCGTGGCGCGGTACACGTTGCGCTGGTTGGCTATGTACCACGCGATTTCCTGGAAACTGGCCAGCGCGCGACGCGACTCGTCGGTAATCTGCGAAATATTGCGCCGAAAAACGCTTTCGCTTATCTCGGAGGCTTTTTTGCCTATAAGGGACCGGAATGACAGCGCTTCCCCCGGCGCGGCGCCGCCTTCGCCCTCGCCGCCGGATACATTCCTGATGATGGCGCTCTTTCCGCCCATGCCGAGAACGCCGCGCATCTGCTCCTCGGTCTGGCGGGTCATCGCCAGATATTTGCGGCCCTGCTCTATCTCGCCGGCCACATAGGCCATCTTGGCGCGAAGCAGCCGGTTGTCCGCCTTGGTGACATAGTAGTCCAGATTCCTGCCCGCCACATAGCCCGCCCACACAGTCACGCCGGTCCAGACCGCGGCGGCAAACAGCGCAAAAGGCATTGAAAATCTGAACCGCCACGGCGCCAGCGGCCCATAAGGCACGACTATGAGATTGACCGGCTTTTTCCAGCTTTTACGGAAAGCCCGCCAGCTAGCACGCATTTGACTATTCTATTAACAAATCATAGCAAGGGCAAGGACGCGGGACGCCCTGTCGCGATTTTTTTAAAATGTCATGGTAGCGTTTTATAGAAATGT
This sequence comes from Elusimicrobiales bacterium, assembly GCA_028688475.1. Lineage (GTDB taxonomy): Bacteria > Elusimicrobiota > Elusimicrobia > Elusimicrobiales > Elusimicrobiaceae > JAQTYB01. Next base: position 78 of record JAQTYB010000097.1, on the reverse strand, counting down.
CATGGTTGAAGTGCTAAAACGGCTCTTTACGCCGCAAGGCGGAGGGGCCAACAATGGAGCTACTGACCATGAGCAACC
>JAQTYB010000009.1 GCA_028688475.1 Elusimicrobiales bacterium | reverse complement strand
AGCGGGACCCCGGCACACATAACAACGCCGGAAACATACCGCTGTAACGGTCTGACCAAACAAGACGCCGCCCGCAAAAGTTATTTGCGGGCGGCGTCTTGTTTCGCAGCGGATATCAGGACTTTTTGGCCAGCAACGGCTCGATGGGTTTGCTCAATTCCTTGTCGTAGCTTTTCTGGTCGTCAAACCAATGCCCCGCCACGGAGTGTCCGGCGTCAAGCAGATAAAAGCCCGGCACGCCGCGCGCTTTGTAAGCCGCGGACTTGGAAAGCGCCTTGCCGCCCACCAGCGTGGGGAAATCGAACTTGTACTTTTCCGCGTGGGCGCGCACCTTTTCCGGTTCGTTTTCGATGGAAACCGCGATAACGGAAAGCCCTTTGGGGCCGTAAACGTCCTTGAGATGGTGGATTACCGGGTCGGCCTTGCGGCAATCAGGGCACCAGGACGCGAAGAATATGACCAGCACCGGACGCCCCGCATAATCGGCGAGGTCAACGGTCTTGCCGCTATAATCCTTGAGTGAAAACCAGGTGTTCTTCTTCTCGTAAGCCGGTTTCGTGAAAGCGGCGGCGTTTTGAGAAACGGCGCCGGATTTACCCTTAGCCGGCGAGGCAACAACCAGCAACACGGGCGCGCACAAGGCAAACGCCATAACTGCTTTGAAATTCTTATCCATGCCAAAGTAAAGCAATTTGAGACGACAAATGTCTACTACCGTTCGGCTGCGAAGTCGGCTACCACGGAGTATACCAGCTTGAACTGCTGGTAGAGCTCTTTTTCGGAGATGCGCTCGTCGGCGCCGTGCACGCCGGAGGCCTTGCCGTAGGTGGCGGGGCCGCAGAAACCGTAGGTTGTGACGCCTTTGCGGCGCAAATGCTCCGAATCGTTAGAGGGGGACACCACGCCGCCCACAAGCGCGGCGGACGACAAGGCGGCGGAGCTGGCCCGCACGATAGAGGAGTACAACTCGTCGTTCATCTCCATCGGTTTTGGAAACGGCAATTCGGGCCGCTCGATTACGGACACTTCCACCTTGTCGTCGGCAATAGTTTTTTTGATGTCTTCGGCGAAGCGGTCGGGGTCGGAGTCAGGCAGCAATCGGCAGTTGAGTATGGCGCTTGCGCGCCCCGGCACCACGTTGTTTTCGGAACCGGCGCTCAGCACGGTGGCTACCACGGTGTCGCGTATCTGCGAGTTGAAAAACGGGTCCAGCGCCACCGCGGAAGCCGCCTGCAGCCGGACGGTTTCCGTGGACGAAAACAGCATGTCAATGGTCGTTTTCGCGTCGGTATCCTGAAACGGATATATGCCCTCGAAAAACTTGCGCGTCAGCGGCGTTATGCGCGCGGCTGTCTTGTAGCTTTTGATTTTATGCAGCGCTCCGCCGAGCCGGTAAATCGCGTTGTCGGCGGGCGCCAGGGCCGAGTGTCCCGCCGCTCCTTTGGCCGTGATTTTGATATCCATGTACATCTTGGCGGCGGCGTCCACGAAAACCACGCGCGGCCGCCCGTCGGCGTCCAGCAGCATCCCGCCGCCTTCGTTTATGGCAAAGCCGGAGGCGATATCCTTCCAGTGATTGTCTATCATCCAGCGCAGGCCTTTTGCGCCGCCGGATTCCTCGTCCGCCGAGGCGAGCATGATGACGTCCCGCCTGAGTTTCACGCCGAGACGTTTGAGCCGCACCAGCACGGCCAAATCTATCGCGGCCAGGCTCTTGCAGTCCGAAGCGCCGCGCCCGTAGATATAGCCGTCTTTTTCCGTCGCCCTGAAGGGGGGGACGCTCCATTCCTGCGGGTCCGCCCCCACGGTGTCCAGATGCGAGAGCAGCAGCAGCGGTTTTTCTTTTCCCGAACCTTTGAGCACGGCCACGAGGTTGGCGCGGTTGTCGGCGGCGCGGTACATGGCCCAGTCTATGTTCTCGCGGCTTAGCACGCGGTAGATATAGCGCGCCGCCTCCGTCTCGTTGCCTTCCGGCTGGGCGGTTTTTATGTTGACCAGATTTATGAGATGAGCCTTTAGTTCACTGTCGTCGGCGGCGTCCTGAGCCCGGACCGCGGCGCAAACAGCGAACAAGCAGACGAAAAGCAAACCCTTTTTCATTTAGCCTTTTTCTCCGGCAGAACAAAACCGAGCGGCGCGCCGACGGCAAGACCATGCCTGCCGCACGAGCCCGGCGGCAGTTCCACCACATATTTGGCGTAGCCTATGACGCGGGCCACGTCCGCGTCGGCGGTATCGGCGCGGGACTTGGGCACCTTGTCATAGCACACGGTTATCTTTTTATCCGCGCCGGCGAAAGCTATGGCGAGGTCCATGAGCGTATTTTTCATCCAGAAAGTGCGCAGCGCTTCGGCGTCGAAAACGAAAAGCATACCGCGCTTTTCGCCGAGACTCCTGCGGAACATGAGCCCGCGCTCATGCTCCTCATCGGTAAGCGCGAGTTCGGCGGTAACAGCGGTCTTGTCCGGCAGCGTGATTTTAACGGTTTTCGCTTTCACGCCGGCAAAGCAGTTTCCGGCTGCGAAAAGCGCCAGCGCGAAAACAAGCGACGTCCTTAAAAATCTCACTTTTTCTCCTTCGCGGACAGCGCGCGGAAATCGGCTATGACCTCTTTCGTCGCCGCCGCCCATTGCTGCGTGCCGAGCGGGCCCAGCCTGCCGTGCAGCAGCCGCGTCAGGTCGTGGATGAAGATGCCTCTCACCGGCCCGTCGGCGTAAAGCTGGCGCTCGGCCCACGCGAAGCGCCTTTTATATTCCGCCGCGCCGCCACCCTGATGCAGCGGCCAGTCCACCGCGTTGCCGGCCACAAGCTGCGCGTCGGCGCGATGGGCGTAGGAATGCCAGTCCTTCATCATCTCGGCATACTGCCCGGCGTTCGCCTCGTAGAGCATCACGGCGTCCGCGTCCGCGCCGGCATCGTTCATCATGACGGGGTCCTGCCCGTGCTGCCAGCCCTTTTCCCAGCCGAGCGTGAACGTCCACAGCCGTTTTGACGTGCCCAGTTTTCCCTTGATATAGCGCACTATTTGCGCCACGCGGTGGGCGCGCCACCACTGCCAGTCGTCTATGAACGCCTTGTTGGCGCGGGATATCTTCATCTGCGCAAAAGCGCGCAGCCGCCCGTCGTAAGACAGCCGGTCCCAGCCCGCGGGCCTGGGCGCCCAGGGCATTTCGGCGTAGAAATCGTTCATCAACTCATAGCCGCCGAGCGCGTTTCGTATATAATCGAGGCCAAGATAATCCACCTCCGGCATGGCTTCGAATTTGGAGAGGAGTTCCGCTATATCGTCCGGGCGGGTTTTGTCCCGCAGCGAGATGGCGCGCACCTGCACGGGAACGCCCTTGTCGAGCTCCAGCGCCCATTCGTAGCGCGGAATGAAGCGTTTGTCCACCTGGGTCAGATAGCTCATCGCCCAGACGCCAAATTTAAGGCCGCGTTTGTGGCAATTCTCGCCGATTTTGCGCACCGCCTCCAAATCCACCGGGTTCCACGCGCGCCCGCCAAAGCCGGATGTCTTGCCCACCAGCACCCACACGGCGTCCGCGCCCAGATATTTCGCCCATTCCGCCACGCCTTCCCCGCCGGCGAAGCGCCCGTCCGGCAGCTTTATTTTCAGCGAACGGTAATCGTTTGCGTACTCCATGGTGAGCACGACAAACCCCGGCGGCAGCACGGCAGGCACGCGCCGCGCTATTTCCACGGGACGTATATGCAGATTCTTTTTGTCATAACCGCCGCCTTCGAGAGAAAGCCGGTATTTCCCAGGCGGCAGATTCCACGGGCAGGCGAACGCGCCGCGCCAGTAATTTCCAGACGAGCCGCGCTCCATGTAAAACGCCTGCTGCCCGCCTATTCCCTTGAGCGGACGCCCCGCGCCGTCGAGCAGGCGCACGACCGGCGGCGAGGACTGCCATCTGGCGCGCAGCGCGGTGTTTCTGGTGAAAAGCCCGGCGCGTATTATCTCGTCACGGTAATAAACCGGTTTCACGGGTGAAAGCGTTATTTTTTCAAACCACGCGTAATGAAAATAGCGGAAACCCAGCACGCAAACAACGGCCAGCAATATCCATAGAACATATTCCCAAATCCGTATGCCGCCAGCCTGAACATCAAAAAGATATTGCCATGCGAAACTTTTTTTGGCCGCGCGGCGGCGCGAAACGCCCTTGCGCGGCGCGGCGGGTTTGCGGACGGAGGGTTTGCGCGCCGGCGGCGCGGCGCGCGGAGTGCGCGGAACAGAGATTTTGCGCGCCGGTTTTTTTGGCGGAGCGGGCTCAAGCGGCAGTTCGGGCTGATTCGCCTGTCCGTCCGGCGGAGAGGGGGGAATGTTATCTTCCATTTTCTCGTTCCAGCAGCAATGTTACCGGGCCGTCGTTTATAATTTCCACTTCCATGTGCGCGCCGAACTCGCCGGTCTTGACCGGTATCCCGGCAACGTCAAGCGCGTGAACGTAGGTTTTGTAGAGTTTTTCGGCGTCTTCCGGCGCGGCGGCGGAGCCGAAATCGGGGCGGCAGCCTTTTTTGGCGTCGCCGTAAAGCGTGAATTGCGAGACGACCAGCGCCTCGCCTTTTATATCCAGCAGCGACAAGTCGAGCTTGCCCGCCTCATTCGGAAAAACGCGCAGCCGCGCGGTTTTATCCGCCAGCCATACGGCATCGGCCTCGGTGTCATTTTTTCCCACACCAACAAGAACCGCCAGCCCCTTGCCGGTCCGGCGGCATTCCCGCCCGTCTATGGTGACGGCGGCCCTGAGCACGCGCTGAATCAGCACTTTCACTTAAACATTTTACAAAATTGCGCAACCCAGCCGCCCCCTATTTCTGGGCCTTTTGGCCCTTGCGAAAAACGGGAACAGTGGTTATACTTTTTCTAAGTGGTCTATTCTCTGCTCAAAAGGAGAGCTATGAAAACCCGGATGGATGGATGGATGGATGACGTTGGCCGCCGCGATAATGTTGTCCGCTTTGTTCGCAGGCGGCAACTTGGCGTACGCCGAAAAGGGCAGTCGCGGTAAGGATGCCGTTCAAAAGGACTCTAACACCGATCCGAACGGGAAACTCAAGGAGTCCGTTCTCAAAGGCTTGAACGGTGATCCAAAAGCGAAAGAGAAACTGGCAGCCCTGGATGTACGTCTCAAAGCTGCAAAAACGCCTCGAGCCAGAGAATCTGCCCTCGCGGAATGGCACCACAACTACAATAGATCCTCACTTTTCGAAACAAGCCGGGAGTTTGCAAGTAAAGCGATGAAGGAATCAGGTGAAAAGCTCCCGACAGAAAAGGAAAGAAGAGAGGATTTGTCTCGCCACCAAACGCAGGAGATGCAGAGAGAAATTGAAGAACGCGCGGATAAAGAAGCAGAAACGGCCCGGCACAAAGCGCCGCCGGAAGCCGGTCAGCCAAAGGATGCAAACTAAGCAAGTAAACTTATCCTGCGAATTGCCGAAGATGGGGAGTTTCTTTAGACAAGAAACTCCCCATTCTCATTTCTTTATCCAGTGCGCGGCCGGGTTTATCCCTGATTGTGCAATAGATAGTTCGGACCGAGACGGTGGATGGCGAGGATAGTTCGACGTAAAATTTGGAGCGAATAGCCGTAGCTATTCGCTCCAAATTTTACAAAGAAATATCCCGCCAGCCGCCGTCGAATCCCGCTACTCTATTGCACAATCAGGGTTTAGGAAAAGGGAACGGAATAGAAAGAGGAGGGCTTGGTAATGCTATAATTGGGATACAACTTCTCCATAAAGGAGCGCAGCTTATATGATTACGGGACTTGTCCTGGTAAAACTCGGCGCGGGGAAAGAAAACAGCGCGCTGGCGAAAATAAAGAAAGTCACGGGCGTGGCGCACGTCTCCGCCGTATTCGGCAGGTGGGATTTGGTGCTGGACATGGAATCCGAGGATTTGCCGAGCCTCTCAAACGTCGTCGTGCATGAAATCCGCCCGATAGCGGGCGTCATTTCCACCGAGACGCTGGTAACCACGGCGCTGTAAATTTTCCGCATACGCAGCGCGCCGCCGCCGCGCGAGGCGGCGGCTTCATGCCGGTTACGGAGATTGCGATGGCTTTTCTTACCGAACAAAACAAAAAAAGAATGGTTTCCGTTTTTCTGGATTTGGTCAAAACGGATTCGGTCACGCGCGAGGAGGGGAAAATAGCCCGCAAGCTTGAGGCGCGGCTGAAAGCCCTCGGCTGCAAGGTGGTTTTCGACAACGCCGGCAAAAAAACCGGCAGTCAGACCGGCAACCTGATAGCCCGCTTTTCCGGCGCGCCCGGAGTCGCGCCCGTTCTCCTGTCCTCGCACATGGACACGGTTACGCCCGGCAAGGGCGTCAAGCCGCAGGTGAAAAAAGACCGCATCACCTCCGACGGCACCACCATATTGGGCGCGGACTGCAAGTCCGGCATCACCGTAATACTGGAAACGCTGGCGATAATAAAAGAGCGCAGCCTGCCGCACCCGCCGCTGGAAGTCGTTTTCACAACCTGCGAGGAGACGGGATTGCAGGGCTCGCAAAACCTAGATTTTTCGCTTTTGAAATCACGGCGCGGCATAGTGCTGGATACGGAAGACCCCCGCGGCGCGACCGTCAAAGCTCCGGCGGCGGACCGGCTTGAAATAAAAGTCAACGGCATCGCCGCGCACGCGGGCATGTTCCCGGAACGGGGGATATCGGCGGTGCGCGTCGCCGCGCTGGCAATCTCCAAAATGAAGCTGGGCAGGATTGACGCCGAAACCACGGCCAACATCGGCATCATCGAAGGCGGCTCGGCGACCAACATCATCACCCCGCTGGTGGAGTTGAAAGCGGAGGCCAGAAGCCACAACCCCGCCAAACTGCGCCGCCAGGTCAAACACATGCTCGACACGCTGGAAAAAGCGGCCAAAGCCTCCGCCATAAAGCTCGACGGAAAAACGGTGCGCGCCAGAATAGAGTGCAAGCACATCAACAGCTATCCCAACATGAACATCCCGGCTTCGGACAAAGTGCTTGGCGCGCTTAAGGCTTCCGCGAAAGCCGCCGGAATAAAACTTGAGGCCAAGTCCTCCGGCGGCGGCTCGGACGCCAATATTTTCGCGCGGCACGGGATATGCACGCCCAACCTCGGCTGCGGAATGTGGGAGCCGCACACCACTCAGGAATATCTCGACCTGGCGGACTTTTTCCTCTGCGCGGAGATAACGCTGGGCGCGGTGACAAGATTAGCCGGCAAAGAGGCGAAATGAGCCAGGACCCCGGCTCCCCCCGTCATAAAGACGAAATGCACCCCTACATACCGTCCGACAAGCCGCTGGCGGAATTCACGGTGCAGACGGTGGTGCTCGGTCTCATCCTCTCCATCGTCTTCAACGCGGCAAACGCCTACATGGGCCTTAAAATCGGCATGACGGTTTCGGCCTCCATCCCGTCGGCGATAATTTCAATGGCCACGCTGCGCATGATTCTGCCGAAGCTGCTGGGGCGCACCGGCACCATCCTTGAAAACAACATAGTCCACGCCTTCGCCTCCACCGGGGAAGGGCTGGCTTCGGCGGTCATTTTCACCGTGCCCGCGCTGCTTTTTCTGGGCGGCACGATTTCAAACCACGACGTTTTCATGCTCGGCGCGGTGGGGGGGCTGCTGGGCCTGCTGCTGATGATACCCCTGAGGCATTCGCTGGTGGTCAAGGAACATAAAAACCTGCCGTTTCCCGAAGGCAGCGCCTGCGCCAAAGTGCTTATAGCGGGCGACACCGGCGGGGCCAGCGCGAAACCCGTGTTCGTCGGGATTTTCGCCGGCGGGATATTCAAGTTCATAATGTCGGCGATGGGCGTTTTCAAGGACACCGTGATGTGGAGTTTTCCCAAACTCCATCAGGCGGGATTCGGCTACGAGGTTTCGCCGCTGTTCGTGGGCGTGGGCTATCTCGTCGGGCTGCGCATAGCGGCGGTGATGTTCGCGGGCGGGATGTTCGGCTACTGGGTGGTCATACCGCTGATACACGCCTTCGGCGGGCACAATATCATCGCCCCCGGCGCGGTGCCGATAGACATGATGTGCACCGACGATTTGCGCTCCAACTACCTGCGCTATATCGGCGCGGGCGGCGTGGCCTTCGGCGGGCTGATAAGCGTGTTTTTCTCGTTGCCGGATATCGCGGCCTCGCTGCGCCACAGCATGAAAGCTTTCGGCGAGAGCAGGGCGCACCTGAAAACCAAAGCCGAAAGCGGCGAGGCGACGACGCGCGACCCTGAGCACAAACATATCGTTTTCGGCGGCGCGCTGCTGGGTTTTCTTGTCGGCGGGTTCGCGTACGAATCGGGCGTGACAGCCTCCTGGCTGGCGCATTTGTCGCGATTTCTGGTGGCGGGCGCGGCGGGCGCGCTGGCGGGCGGCGCGGCGTTTCATTTCGCGGCGATAAAAGCCGCCGCGATGCGCGGGTCTGACAAGCGCGTGGAGCAGGACATGCCGCTTTCGCTGGTGGCGGGTGGTGTGGGGCTGGTTTTTCTGGTGTTGTGGCTGTATCCGGCTTTCCATCTCGGTTTTCTGGAAGCGCTTACCGTGCTGGTCATCAGCGCGTTTTTCGTGGCGGTCAGCGCGAGAATGGTGGGCCTCATCGGCACCACAAACCAGCCTATATCCGGCATGACTACTACAGGACTGCTCACGCTGACTTTGCTTTTTCTGGCGCTGGGCCACAGCCCCGAAACAATCAAGATAGCCGCCGTTACCGGCGGCGCGATTGTGTGCATAGCGATTGCGCTGTCGGGCGATTTGTCGCAGGATTTGAAATGCGCCGCGCTCATCGGCGCGACGCCGTGGAAAGTGCAGCTGGCGCAGATTATGGGCGCGATGGCCTCGGCGGTGCGCTCGGGCTTCATCCTTTTGATACTGTACGCGGCTTACGGCTTCGGCGCGGCCAGCGCGACGCACCCGCACGCGCTTGAAGCGCCGCAGGCGCAGCTGATGGCGAAACTCATCGAAGGCGCGACGGGCGGCAGCCTGCCGTGGCTGCTGCTCGCCCTCGGCGCGGGAATCGGGCTGACGTGCGAGCTGTGCGGCATCTCCGCGCTGGCGTTTTCCATCGGGCTTTACCTGCCGATAACCAACTGGCCGATGATACTGCTGGGCGGCGTGATAGCGTGGGCGGTGGCGCGCAGGCACACCGGCGACGCGCCGCTGGGCGAGCACGACTCGGGCGCGCTTTACTGCTCCGGACTGATAGCGGGCGACGCGCTCATGGGCATAGCCGTTGCGGGACTTGTCGTCATGGGCGACAAGTTCGGCGGCGCGCATCTCTGGCGGGCGCTGTCGGCGGCCTACATGTCCGTCGCCGGAAATCTTATAGCGGATTTTCAGGCTTTGCAGAGCGCGCATCCCGTTTTCTCCGACGCGCTTCCCACCGCGCTTTACATGGGCGTGGCGGCAAGCGTCTATTATTTCGCCGCGAAAAAAAGGGCTTCGCACTGATGGTTTAAGCGAATAAATCGCGGCTTGCGCATTCTCATAATCCGTAAAAAGCTATAATTCAAAGGAAACAGCGACCTGCGAAATTTGCAGTGCACAGGAGGCCAATATGAGCCTTGAGAGCAAAGGCAATAGCCCATTTTACCCGGGACATCCCGTACCCGTGGAGTCTTTCATCGGGCGCAGGGACTCTATCGATTTCATAACACGCACTATCAATGAAGTTGCGGAGGGCGGAAGGATAAAAGCAGTTTTTCTGAGCGGCGAATACGGCATAGGAAAAAGTTCTCTTGCCCACTATATGAAATGCTCCGCCGAAAAAGAAAGCAAGCTGCTGGGCATACATGTGTTTCTGGGCAGCGCGGCGACTATTGACGATATGGCGGAGAAAACGCTGGAAACCGTCTTGCGCGAACAGGTTTACAAACAGACAGCCGGGGAAAACGTGCGCAACTGGTTGGCCAAATACATAGGCAAACAGGAACTTTTTGGAGCCGCCCTGAACCTGGCGGCCATTAGAGCCGACGCTCCGCTTATTTCCAAAGGCTTTCTGCCGTTTCTCAATGAGCTGTATCTGCGCGTGAAACCGGACGGATTCAAAGGCATAATGCTGATACTTGACGAGATAAACGGCATCGCGAAAAATCAGGAGTTCGCATACTTCATAAAAACACTTATCGACGAAAACTCCGTCTCTCACGAGCCCCTGCCTCTGCTATTTATGCTATGCGGCACGGAGGAGAGGCGGAGGGACATCAACAAAAATCATCCACCCGTGGAACGTATCTTCGATATTGTCGACATGGAACCTCTCTCCCGAAGCGATATGGAAACTTTTTTCACCCGAAGTTTCCAAACGGTGAATGTTCAGATACAACCCGACGCGCTTGAGACTCTGTGCTTCTATTCCGGCGGACAGCCGCGAATAATGCAGTTGATAGGCGAGAAGGTGTTCTGGCGGAACAACGACCAGGGCATAGATCGCACCGACGCTGTCAACGGAGTTTTTGACGCTGCGGAGGAAATAGGTAAAAAATTCATAGAAGCGCAAGTGCTTGACGCGTTAAAAAGCCAGGATTACCACTCTATCCTGTCCAAAATAAGCCAGGGATGGGCTATGCAATTTCGCACCCGCGATATCACGCAAAAACTGTTGGAAACTGAAAAAAAGAAATTCAATAATTTTCTGCAGAGAATGAAAGAGTTGCAGGTGCTAAGCGGAGAAGGCGGAGGAACGTACACCTTCACCAGCCGGCTAAAGATGGTTTACTTCAATCTATGGGCGCTTCAGCAGCAAAAAAAGCGGGGCTAAAATCTGAGAATGTTGTCCGTCCATCAATCAACATACGGAGAAATTCATGAGAGAAATAACTAACCTTTATCAGGCGCTGTTGCACAGCGCTTCCAGCCATCCCGACAAGACCGCTCTGATTGAAACCGACCGGCGGTGGACTTTCCATGAAACGCTGATGTCCATAGACCACGCCGCCGACATGTTCTGGGAGGCGGGGCTGCGTCCCGGCGACAAGGCCGCGATAATACTGCGAAACAGCGCGGAGTTTCTCATCTCGCATATCGCGCTGGCAAAAATCGGCGCGGTGGCGGTGCCAATAAATTTCCTGGTGACCCGCCCCGACGAAATACGCTTCATTCTGACAGACTGCCGCGCCAAAGCCGTCGTCACGTCGGGGGAGTTCATAGCGCCCTATCTCGCGCTCAGGGAGGAATTGCCGTCGCTGAAACTGCTGTTCTCAATCGAGCCGCCTACGGAGAAGGAAGAGGGCGTGCTGGATTTCTGGGCGAAACTCGATGCCTCGTCGTGGCAGCAGGAGGCCAACGAAGTGGTCGTAAAACCGGAGGACACGGTATCGCTTCTTTACACCTCCGGCACGACAGGGCACCCCAAGGGCGTGATTCTGACGCACGCCAATATCCTCACCAACGTCTCCGCCACGATGAAAGCCTTCGGCATAACCCGCCACGACGTTTTCATCTGCCTGCTGCCGCTGTTCCATACGTTCTCGTTCACCACGACGGGGATGATGCCGCTTATGCGCGGCTGCACCAACGTGCTGGTGTCGCACCTGACTCCGCCGAAACCCTGGCTCTACATGATGGGCAAGGAAGGCGTGACGCTCATGGTGGCGGTGCCGCAGTTGTTTGCGCTGATAGCCAAGGAGGCCAAAGGCGTCAAGTGGCTTTATCTCCAATACTGGGCTTTCAGGAAGGTGCGCATGTGCGGCTCGGGGGCGTCGCCGCTCAGCGCGGCGGTGCACAAACATTTCGAGGAAACGCTGGGCGTGCCGCTGCTGGAAGGCTACGGCCTCACCGAAACGTCGCCCATAGTGACGGTGAACGTCCCGCGCGCGCGCAGGGCGGGCTCCGTGGGACGGACCATAGCCGACGTGCGGATAAAGATAATAGACGACCACGGCAGCGAAGTGCCGCGCGGCGCCGAAGGCGAAATCTGCGTGCGCGGCCCCAACGTCACTTCCGGCTACCACGGCAACCCGGCGGCCACAAAAGAGCTTTTCACGCCGGACGGCTGGCTCAAAACCGGCGATATCGGCGTTATAGACGATGACGGCTTCCTCTTCATACGCGACCGCAAGAAGGACATGATAATCGTCAACGGCCTCAAGGTGTTCTCCGCGCAGGTGGAGGCGGTGATACACGAGCATCCCGCGGTGGCCGAATCCGCCGTAATCGGCGTGCCCGACAGGCGCGGCGAGGAGATAATAAAAGCCTTCATCATCCTCAAACCGGGGATGCACGCGGTCAAACGGGAAATCATGTCGTTTTTGAAAGAGAAGCTCGACCCTTACAAGCGCCCGCGCGATATCGAGATTGTGGAATCCCTGCCTAAAAACGCCATCAACAAGGTGCTCAAACGCCAGTTGCGAAAGCAGGAGATGGAAAAGCTCCTGACCCAGGAACCCGCGCGCAGGTTGAGAACCGCTTGAATAATGGCAAACGCCAGCGCCATAATAGCCGGACTTAAAAACGCCTGGCTCGTGGGCGGCGCGGTGCGCGACGCCGCCGCGGGCCGGATTTCGCCGGATATAGACATCGCGGTTCCGCCTAAACAGGCGCAATCAGCCGCCAAAGAACTGGCCAAAGCGTTTTCCGGCAACTGGTTCACTCTCGACGACGCCACCGGCGTTTACCGCGTGAGCGCGAAAAAGCCTTTCGATTTCCAGATTGACGTCTCCGCCTTCCAGGGAAAAACTTTAGACGAGGATTTGCGCCGCCGCGATTTCACGCTCAACGCCGCCGCCTATCCGGCTGACGCGCCGTTTTCAATCGAGCGCGCGCAGGGGGGGATACGCATAGCCGGCCTCGACCCCCGTCGCATAATAGACCCCTTAAACGGCCTCGCCGCGCTTAAGTCGAAAACCGTCAAAATCAGCGGCGCCGGCGTCTTCAAAGACGACCCGCTGCGCATGCTGCGCGCTTTCCGCACCGCGGCGGAGCTGGATTGCGAAATATCGCCGGACACGCTGGCACGGATAAAAAAAGACCGCGCCCTCATCTCAAAATCGGCGGGCGAGCGGGTGCGCGAGGAGTTCTCCCGGCTTTTCGCCGCGCCGGACACGAAAAAATGGCTTGAGTTGATGGATTCAACCGGGCTTTTGACTTCGGTTTTTCCCGAGCTGGAAACGCAGCGCAAATGCGCCGTGGTTTATTACGGCAAAGGCGGCGTGCTGCGCCACACCCTCGACGTCGTGGACCGCATGGAGTACCTGCTGCGCAATCTGGACCGGATATTTCCCCAATTCCCGGAACAACTGGCCCCGTGGCGCGAACGCGCCGCCGCGCTTAAGATGGCCGCGCTGCTGCACGATATCGCAAAACCCGCCACCGCCAAAAAAATAGGCGGCAGGCTGCGGTTTTTCCTGCACGAGGAAATCGGCGCGCGCATGGCGCGGGAAGAGCTGCGCCGCCTGCATTTCAGCAACGCGGAGACACGGCTGATTTGCGCCATGATTGGCGAGCATCTGCGCCCCGGCCATCTGGCGGCAAATGGAGAAATAACAAACCGCGCTGTGCACCGCTTTTTCAGGGAAACGGGCGAAGCGGGAGTGCCGCTGCTGCTGCTCTGCTGGGCGGATTACGCCAGCTATCTTTCATATCCCGTTTTGGAGAAACTGCTGAAAGACGCCGGCAAGCCGCCGTTCGCGCTTTCCGGCAAACTGCGTCGCACCGGCCCGCGGAAAACGCTGCGCCATTTGCAGCTTGTAAACCTGATGTTCAGCCGGTTTTTCGAGCACGCGCCGGACGTTTTGCCGGAGCGCGTCATAGACGGCAACGCCGTCATGAAAGCGCTGAAAATCAAGCCGGGCAAACTGATAGGCCGGGTGCTGGAGGAAGTGCAGCTCGCGCAGGTGGACGGCAAAGTGAAAACCCGCGAGGACGCGCTGCATTTTTTGAAGAAACTGGATTTGAAAAAGCTGACGCCGGCGCAATCAGGAGAACTGAAATGAACACAAAGCATATCAGGTTCATGCGGGAAGCTTTGAAAGAAGCCAAAAAGGGGCTGCGGGAGGGGGGAATACCTATCGGCGCGGTGCTGGTGAAAGGCGGCAAAATAATCGGCAGGGGGCACAACCGGCGCGTGCAGAAAAAATCCGCGATACTGCACGCCGAAATGGACTGCCTCGAAAACGCGGGCCGGCTCAAGGCCAAAGATTACAGAAAATGTGTGATTTACTCGACCCTTTCGCCCTGCGAGATGTGTACCGGCGCTATTTTGCTGTATAAAATCCCCGTCGTCGTAATCGGCGAGAACGAAACTTTCAAGGGCCCTGAGAAGTATTCAAAAAAACAAGGCGTGAAGCTGCTCAATCTCGACACGACGGAATGCAAAAAACTCATGCGCGATTTCATAAAGGCCAAACCCGCGCTCTGGAACGAAGATATAGGCGAATAGGTATTTCGGGGACACGGTACTAATCTTACTGTGTCATGAAAAACAGCAAAATAACGGCGGGCACCATTTTAGCCACGAAACACACTAAACACACGAAAAACAGGGATGGGGGGTGTGATGACAAAAAAACAACCCGTTCCCTGTGCCCCTTTCGTGTATTTTCGTGTGTTTCGTGGCTAAAATGCAGCCCTTTGTGGTCTTGTTGTTTTTATGACACAGTGAGACTAAATTGCGCTGCAATGGTTGCATGGCGCAATTTATCCCCGAAATACAGGTTTTCAGCAGGCTCCGCTGCCGCAGCAGATTTTTTCCTGCCGGTAGACGTTTCTGGTCAGCGCCGGATGTTGGAAGGTGTCGGTGACCAGCTTGAACTTGGTCCAGCCCGCCGCGCCTATCGCCAGCAGGGCCAGCGCGCGCTCTTTTATAGTGGGCGCGCCGATTTCGCGATGAATGCGGCTTTGCAGATTCGCCAGATACCCGCGCACCACCGCGTTGGGAGCGAACAGCCGCCCCGTCAGGAAAATGGGGTAGGCTTTGCGGATTTCCAGCCGCCACTGCTCCGCCTTGGCGCGCAGATAGGCGCTCTTGGAATCGCGGTATTTCATATATCCGTTGAACCACGCTTCCAACGTGCGGTAAATCGAGGGGCCCAGCCGCTTGTAATCCTGCTCGAAGCACCAGGCCTGCATGTCCTGCAACTCTTTGCCGGACATATGCGGATGTTTTATCATGCTGACAAATCCTGTGGCGAACTTGTGCCTGCGCGCCGGGTCCGCCGCGAATTCCTCGCGCAAAAGCCCCTGCTCCATGACTCTCTCGGCCAACGGAGTGCCGGGGGTGAAATTGTATATGAGGAACTGTCCCAGCGCGGGCTTTAGCGCCATAAGTCCGTCAAGCTCCTGGCGGATGACGTCTTTCGTCTGATAGTCGAACCCCAGTATCATCGAAGAGAGTATCGTGCCGCCGGAACTGCGGATTTCCTCGAACAACTCCGGCGTCGGCTTGCCCTGCTGCTTGCCGTAGCCGGAGCGGGTGCCCTCGTAGCCTATCCAGAAGCCGTCTATGCCGGTTTCCAGCAGTTCCTCCATCGTGTACATGCTGAGCGCCTTCACGCTGGAAAACGCGAAAATCGAAATCGGCACGCCGCCTTTTTGCACCTCGGCGCGAAAATCCATGGCGCGGGCCTTGTCGAGCAGGAAATCCTCGTCGAGAATGGTGAACTGCATGTCCGGATTGATGTCGAGATAGCGGCGCACTACGTCGTAAACCTGCTTGCCGGTTGAAAGCAACTTTATATGCTTGCGCTTGAAAAAATGCGAAGTGCTGCAAAAATCGCAGCCGTTGGGGCAGCCCAGCCCGGCGAAAATCATGCCGGTGTTGGAAACCTCTTTCGAGAACACGCTGAGCTTGCTAACTATGGTCGGATGCCGGTAGGGCATTTCCAGCGGCGGCTCGCCCAGCAGCCTGCGCATGAAACCAACGCCTTCCTCCCGGCAAATATAATCGGCATGCGGGGTAAGCAGCTCGTCGGGCAACACGGTGCCGTATCCGCCGAGAATCACTTTTGTTCCGGGCGAGTGCTTGCGTATCAGCGCGACGGTGTCTTTCACGCGGTGGAAAGTGGCTACTATGAAGGAAAGGGCGGCATAATCATACCTGCCGGTTTTGAGTTCCCTTATAAGCTCCCGGCGGGAGGGATAATGCAGCACGGTGGCCGGCGCGGTGATGTTTTCGGCGATGTAATCAAGCCCGTAAGTGTGATGCACGGCGCGGGGGCTGAATATTCCCTGCGCGCGGGTAACCTGGCCGTGCAGCAACTCGTAGCCGACGCTGTCTGCGTCGCCCGCCGAGGGACCTATCGGCCTGCAGATGGTGGTAAGCAGGATGCGCGGCTTGCGCGCGCCGCACCCGCAGGATGCGCCTGAAGCCGGAACTGCCTGCGCTGACGTGGTTGCTGCTGGTAGGGTTTGCATTTGCGCCGCCTGACTGGGGACAGTCTCACCGGAAAACCGGCAAGCGCCGCAGCCCGGCTTGCGCCGGGGCTGCGGGCTTGCTCTGTGGCTGAATTATGGGGGAGGAAACTACCAGCGCTTGCCGCCGAAACCGCCTCTGTCTCCGCCGCGGCCGCCGCCTCTGCCGCCGCCGCCGAAATCGCCGGAGGAGCGTTTCACCATCGGCCTGGCTTCATTCACGGTAAGCTTCCTGCCCTGCATGGAGGAACCGTTAAGCTTGGCGACGGCGTCGTCCATCTGGGCGTCATCGAGCTCGACGAAACCGAAGCCCTTGGAGCGGCCCGTGAACTTGTCCTTTATCACGGTCGCGCTGGCTACATTGAAGCCGTCGAACAGCGTGCGAAGATCCTCATCCCCAGATTCGAACGGAAGCCCGCCTACGAATAACTTTTTCACTTGTGTCTCCTTGAGATACTGCTCTTTTTGGTTTTGCAGGGGTAAACGTGTTTGCTTAACCATCCAAGCTTTCACTTTTGAACACCATGCACATACAGTATCGCATATTTCCGCCTTAATTGCACCCGAATTCTGGTCACGCGCCTATCTACCTATAAGCCGCGCTTTTTGCGCGCGCGGCAGGCGGCGCACCAGAGCTTCGCGTTTCAACGCGGCGGACTGCCCTCCGCGGGACCGTTCAAGCCATACCAGCTTCACCGGACCGAACGCGCGGGTATATTTGGCGCCGCGCCCTGAATTATGCTGCTCCATCCGGCGGACGACATCGCAGGTTATCCCCGTGTAAAACGCGCCGTTGGCGCATTCCGCGATATAGACGAACCAATTGCGGCGGGGGCCTTTGCGCGGAGCGCGCACGAAAGCTTTCGCTTTCACGACGGGCGCGCCCGGAGTCATCGCGGCGCGATAATGCCGCCGCCCGGATTTTCGCGCGTGAAATGCACCGGCTGTCCCACCAGTTTCCTGCTGATGAACTTCTCGGTCGCCGATGACGGCAGCACCGCGTGCACGGCCTGTTCCTCACTCAACGCCGAATTTACGACGGACAACGCGTTGATGCCGCAGTTGTTGGTGAATGTGTTGAAAACCTCGCCGCTGCGATCCTTCACCGACAGGCGCAGCGCCACGTCCGTCATTTTGCGCCGGGCGGAAGCGGACAGCAGCAGCGGATAGATGTCCGTGGGAGTTCCGTTCACGCGCACGTTATCCTCGACGAAACTTTCCAGCGTGGAGAGTATCCAGACTATTTTGAACACGCCGAAAGCGCCGACCACGGGGTTCCACGACTGGTCTTTCCTCAACTTGGATTCCACGCTGAGGACAAGATAGTCGCTCCGGTATGCGCCGGGGCGTAAACTTTTGAACCCGCCCGGCTTGAGCTTGAAAACCAGGAAAGCGTGTCCGAAACCACTCAAAGTCTGCCCCCAGTAAACCTGCTCCACCATGCCGGGCTTTATCAGCGCGGTATCCCAGTCATATTTTCCGTCGGCGCCCCGGCTCCAGCGGACGTTGCCTATTTTCCATGCGTTTCCGGATTCTGAAACAAGCCCCGCCTGCCCGATATAATCCTTGTAAACTTCGGCATCGGGGTTCGGGGTTTGGGGAGCCGCCGGCGCCGCAATGGCGCCGGGAGGCTGCATTTTTTTAAGTTCGTCAAGACCCTTGCTCCATCCTGCGGATGGAGGCATGAGAAGCGCGGCGGCGAATAACAGCTTTGTGGAACTCTTCATATGAAACCCTCCTGAAACAGCATTATGGCGCAAAACTTTGTCTTTATCGCGCCCCCGGCGCAAAACCGCCGGGGGATTCAAACCGAATTGTCAGTTGTGCGGCTTTATGAATCCGCCGCCGCTGAGATTGTTCGCGGTAAAACGCACCGGTTTGGCCGGAATCAACCCTCTGGCGATAAGAAGCTTGGTGGCGGTGGTTGGCTTGACGGCAAGCACGCCCTGCAGCGGGCCCAGTTGCGAATTAATCACCCACAACGGGCATGTGGTGCAGTTGTTGTATACGGTGTTGTAGTACTCGTCGTCCCGCTCCTTCACCGCTGTTTCAAGCGCGGTCTTCAGCATTCCCTTTTTCTGGTCCAGCGAAACGGTCAGCGGGTGGATGTCCACTGAAGCCACTTCGCCCGGGTAGGTGTCTTCTATGTAGGTTTCCATGCTGTAGAGCATCCAGATTATCTTGTAAGCGCCCAAAGCGCCGGGCACAGCGGACCAGGCCTCGCCTTCATTGAGCCTGGCCTCCACGCTGAGCACGAGGCTGTTGCTCCTGGTCGCGCCCTTGCGCGAACTGACCAGCCCGCCCGGCTTGAACCTGAAAACCATAAAAGCATGGCCCGCGCCGCCGTCCTTGTCAACGTCCCTGCCCCAGTAAACCTCCTCGAGCATATTGGGATTTATGGCGGTTTTATCCCACAAAGGTTTGTCTTTCGCGCCATAGCCCCACTTCACGTTGGACACCACGCTGGCGCCCTCCGGCGTGACGGAAAGGAGCCTGGGCGGACGCCTGTCGGCCTCTTTGTCGCCAACCCTGAGAAAAGAGCCGCTTTTGCTGTCTACTCCAATAATTTCGCTGAGGACGGAGCCGCTCTTGGCTTTGCTGGCCTGAGGAACTGCCTTCGGCACGGCTTGTCCGGCGGTGCTGATAGCCTTTAGGTCCAACGGCGCACTCCACGCCCCGCGCGCCGGCGCAAGCAGCGCCGCCAGCGCAATCAGTTTAATCATGAGATTCATCGCTTTTCTCCTTGATTTAGTGACATTATAGCTGCACCCTACTTCAGTTCAACGAGTCCGCCGCCGGGATTATCGGGCGAGAACGTGTAACCGTTGTTCGCCAGCAGGCCTTTACTGAACAGCATCTTAGTCGCCCATTTGGGGGCTTCTGTGACAACTTTCTGGTCCGGCCCCAGACCCGCGTTGACTATGGCCAACGCGTTGGTGGTGCAATTGTTATATAAAACGCTGAAAAGCTCTCCGTCGCGGCGGACGAGAGACTGTTTAATAGCCTCTTTCGCCATAAGCACAAGCGCCGGTTTGCCGATATTCGGGGAGAACGGCCAGATGCGCGTCGTGATTTGATCCCTTTCAACGGCCAGTTTCAGATAATTTTCCAGCGACGATAGTATCCACACTATCGGGTGGTTGTACCGGAGAAGGGCCGCCAGGCTCTCGCCTTTCATCAGCATGCTTTCAACGCTGATGAGCAGATACCGCCCTCCGCTGTAACCGCCGGGGGCGAATTCGAGAACCACGAAAACATGGCCCGTGCCGGCGCGATGTTCGCCCCAGTAAACCCGCTCTATCTTATCAGGGTCAACATACGCGGCAGCCCACTCATAACCGCCATCGGCTTTGCTGCTCATGCGGATGCCGGATATGCGTCCGTCCGGCAAACGCCTCGCCACGCGAATGTATCCCGCCGGTTCCAGTTTTACGACTTTTTTGCCGTCTGAGTCAAACCATGGCCATGCAAACGCCTTGTTGGCAACATCAGGAACCCCACCGCTTTTTAGACCCCTCGCTCCAGATTCGCCCTCGCTCGGGATATAGGGAAACGTCTGGACTACGCCGTTGCTTATGACTTTAAGGACGATATTGGAATCCGCCGCCTGCCACTGCGCGCAACATTCCGGTGCAAACAGCAAAGCCGCCAATAACGCTTTCGCTACCATTCTCATCGCTGCCTCCTTGTTCGGAGCGCTGTTTTACCAAGTATGTTTTAGCAAATTGCCAATGCCCGTACGAACTATTTCGGCCCCCTGACAAGGCCGCAACCGGGATTGGAGGACGTGCAGTCATAACCCTCGTCCAGCAGACCCCAGGCAGCGAGCATAAGGCTCGAGCGTCTGGGCGACATGAACTCATGGGGAGGAGGCAGCCTCTGTTCCGGACGCAGGCCGGCGTCCACCACCTTGAACGCGTTCATGACGCAGTTGTTCGTGAAAACCTGAAAGCGCTCCCCGTTGCGGTCGGCGACAGCTTGCTTGATTGCTTCCCTGACCATCAGCTCAAGGCCTTGCTTGTCCACCGCTTCGCCCGAGAAGGGCTCCAGATGCACGTCTATTCCCTCCTTGTCCACGGTGAGCTTCAGATAGCTCTCCAGCGAAGACAGCAGCCAGACTATCTCGTGGTCGCTGTCCATGCCGACGTAATCCTCGCCGCCATTCACAACCGGTTCCACGCTGACCACGAGGTAGCGTCCCGCGCTGAGTCCGCCTTTCTCGAACTCGAAAGCCACAAAGGCGTGGCCCACGGCATCTCCGTTGGCTCCCACTATGTTCCCCAATACACCCTCATTGGTTCCCCAAAATGCACGGGAAACCTTTGCCGGGTCAATGCGGAGGGCGCCCCAGTTGTAATCATCCTTGCCTTTGCTGCTGAGACGGATGTTCGCTACCCGCCCGTCGGACAGGAGTTTGGCGCGGCGAATATAGCTTGCCGGTTTGCCGACGGACGCAACACCTGTGGCCGCGCGGGCCGGAGCGCTTTTCGCGGCGGGAACCACGATTCCGTTATCTGGAACCAGGCTTCCTTTATTACGAGCCGCCTCAAAAGCGTCAAGACCTTCTGCCTGGGATTGCGCACTCCACGCGGGCGCGACGAGCGCCGCCGCCAGCAGCAACTTCACCGCCATCTTCATAATCGCTCCTCCTCGGGATTTTGGACAGCCTTATGCGGATATTCTAGCGGTTTCCCATACTTCCCGCATGAACCGTTGGTACCAATTTGAAATAGGCCCAATGGTCCCTCTCAATTAGGTCCAAAGGCCCTTGAGCAAAAATCACTCTTGCAACAAAGGGAAATCGTGAACTTTACACTCCGCGCCTTTAGTTCTACAATTACGGTGGTCGCGCCTGTCGGCTGCGGCCCGCTCGCATACTAATCGCTTGAGGATACAGATGAAACGACTGATTCTAACTTTGCTGATAGCACTGCCCTCCGCCGTTTTCGCCTCGGAACCGGTTTACAAAGACCCCTCCGCGCCGGTGGAAGCGCGCGTTACGGACCTGCTGGGCCGCATGACGCTTGACGAAAAGATAGACATGATAAGCGGCGTAAACGACATGGACATCCGCCCCAACGCGCGCCTGGGCACGCCGCCGCTGCACATGACCGACGGCCCGCTGGGAGTTCGCGACGACAGAAAAAACACCGCGTTCCCGTCCGGCATTCTGAGCGGCGCGAGCTTCGATACCGCGCTCATGGGCAAGCTGGCCGCCGCGATGGGAACTGAAACTCTCGCGCAGGGCCACGACATGCTGCTGGGCCCCTGCGTCAACATCGCCCGCAGCCCGCTCGGCGGACGCAATTTCGAGAGTTTCGGCGAAGACCCGTATCTGTCCGCCCGCATGGCGGAATCCTATGTGACGGCCTTGCAGGGCAAAAAAGTGCTGGCCAGCACCAAGCATTTCGCGCTTAACAATCAGGAGGCCCGCCGCATGACGGTGGACGCCCGCGCCGGCGAGCGGACCATGCACGAGATATATCTTCCCGCCTTCCTCGCCGCTGTGCGCGCGGGAACGTGGACGGTGATGTCCGCCTACAACAAAATCAACGGCCATCATGCCTCCGAAAACGATTACCTGCAAAACCAGGTGCTTAAAAACCTTTGGGGATTCAAAGGTTTTGTCGTCTCGGATTGGGGTGCCGTGCATTCCACCGTGGAAGCCGCCAACGGCGGGCTCGACGTTGAAATGCCTTCCGGCGAGTTTTTCGGCGGGGGAAAACTCCAGCAGGCGGTCAGGGAAGGCAAGGTTTCGCAGGAGGTCATTGACGACAAAGTCCGCCGGATACTGCGCGTCATGTTCACCGCGGGAATATTCGAGCGCAGGGACGCCGACAGGCCGCCGCTGTCCGCCGTCAACAGTCCGGAGCATCAGGCGCTCGCGCTGCGCATGGCGCAGGAGGGCATCGTCCTGCTAAAAAACGACGGCATACTGCCGCTCGATACCAGCCGAATCAAAACCGTGGCCGTAATCGGGCCCAACGCCGCCGAGGCACGCACCGGCGGGGCAGGCAGCTCAAAAGTCTCGCCTTTTTACGCAGTCAGCGCGCTTGAGGGATTGCGCAACCGCGCCGGCAAGGAACTGGAAATCCGCTATGCGCGCGGCGTCAAAATATCCGGAGATGCTACCACCATTGATTCCGCCTGGTTGTCGCCGCCGCCGGACAAAGGCGCCGGCCCCGGCCTGTTCGCGGAGTATTTTAACGGCACGGAACTCGAGGGCAAGCCCGTGCTGTCCCGCGTCGAACCGGAGCCGTTCCATAAGTGGAGCGGCGGCGCAAAACCAGCCGACGGGCTCGGTCCGGAGAATTTTTCCATGCGCTGGACCGGCGCGCTGCGCGTGCCAAAAGACGGCAACTATAACATAGCCACCCGCACCGACGACGGTGCAAGGCTCTGGATTGACGGAAAGCTAGTAATTGACGACTGGTCCGACCACGCGCCGGTAATCCATTCACGAGTACTAAGTCTCAAAGCGGACCATCCTTATGATATCCGGCTGGAGTTTTTCCAGCGCGCGGGCGGCGCGTTCGTACAACTCGCGCTTGCGGATTCGGTTTTGGGCGAAATACCGAAAGCCGTCGAAGCCGCCAAAAGCGCGGACGCCGCGCTCGTTTTCCTGGGCGTTTCGGACGTGATGGAAGGCGAGGGAATAGACCGGGAAACGCTTGAACTGCCCAACGGTCAGGAAGAGCTGCTGAACGAAGTGCTCAAGGCCAACAAAAATACCGTCGTGGTGTTGCAGGCGGGTTCGCCCCTGCTTATGAGCCGCTGGGCGGACAAAGTTAAAGCCATAGCGTTCGCCTGGTATCCCGGACAGGAGGGGGGGCACGCCATCGCCGACGTGCTGCTGGGCCGCGTTAACCCTTCGGGCAAACTGCCGGTTACATTCCCCAAGCGGATTGAGGACACGCCTTCGTTCGGGAATTTTCCCGGCACGGATAACGTCGTAAATTACGCCGAAGGCATTTTCGTGGGCTACCGGCATTACGACTCTAAAAAAGTCGAGCCGCAGTATCCGTTCGGCTACGGGCTTTCCTACACGAACTTCGCTTACTCCAACATAGGAAAAACCGTCGCCAGTGATTCAGCGGCGGCGCCGGAGATGGAAATTTCCGTTGATGTCAAGAACACCGGCGACCGCGCCGGAGCGGAAGTCGCGCAACTCTATGTGCACGACGAAACGCCGCAGACGGACAGGCCGGAGCAGGAGCTGAAGGGTTTCTCCCGCGTGGAACTGGCGCCCGGCGAGACAAAGCGCGTCTCGTTCAAGCTCGCCAAAGACGCTTTCGCGTTCTACGACGAAAAACTCCACGATTGGCGCGCCGTGCCGGAACGCTATGAACTGCGCGTGGGAGCCTCATCGCGGGATATCCGGTTGACGGAAAAAGCAGAACTGAAGTAGCCGGGGCATCTGGAAAAAGCAACGCGCTGAACATATGTTCAGCGCGTTGCTTTTTATTGCTAAGAGTCAGGCGTCTTCCGGGGGCAGTTCAAAATCAATCAGCGTGCCGCGGAAACCGCGGGTTTTCCACGCGCCGAACGCGATTCCGGCCAGCATCCAGATTGCGCCTGCAATCTTGGCGGGACGGCTGAGGTTCAGCCATAACAGCAGGCAAATCGAAAACCCAAGCAGCGGCGGCAGGAAATTGGCGAGTTTCTTTTCGTTGTTGCGGACGTAATAGCGCATGAAAGCCGCGAGGTTCACGCCCATGAACGCGATTAGCGCGCCGAAGTTGAGCATTTCCGCGCCCAATCCAAAGTTGATGATAAACGCTCCCGCCAGCGCCACCGCCCCGACGAAGATGACGTTATTGCGCGGCACATGCCGCTCCGGGTCTATGACGCCGAAAAAAGACTGCGGCAGCGCCTTGCTGCGGCCCATGCCGTACAGCAGCCGCGCCGCGCCGAGCTGCGCGCCCATGCCGGAGCCGAAATTAGCCACCAGCAGCGTAAACCCGACAATCGCAAACATCGGCGCCCACGCGCGTCCGGCGGCGTAGACAAAAGCCGTCTCCACATTCGGAAACGGCTGAGAGGCGGGCCAGACAAGCTGCGCGGTGTAAACCTCCAGCGCGGACAGCAGGCCGATTACAAGGCAGGTCAGCACGGTGGCCAGCAGTATGTTGCGGCGGGGATTTTCGGCTTCCTCAGACAGCGTTGAAATGCCGTCGAAACCGATATAGGTGAGCACCGCGATCGAAGTGCCGCCCAGCACGGCCTTCGCGTTGAAAAGCTGCGGGTCGAAAAAGGGCCGGGTGAAAAACCCCGGGCCGTCATGCGGATTGCCGAAAACATAGCGCGCGGCGGTCACGAAAAATATGGTGATGACTACGCCCATGCCGGCCGCCAGCCCGGCGTTGACGCGGGCGGAGGTTTTCACCCCCTGAATATTCAGCCCGGTAAAAACCAGCGCGAAAAACACCGCCCATACGCCGTACGGCACGCCCGGCGCGAAGACATGCGCCTGCTGGCTGCACCAGATTATGCATATCATCGGGTTGAGCATGTAATCCATGACCATGCTCCAGCCGGTGATGTAGCCCAGCGCGGGGTTTATCTCCTGCCCGACGTAGGTGAAAGCGGAGCCCGCGCTTGGATAGGCGCGCGCCATGCGCCCGTAGCTGATGGCGGTGAACAGCATTCCCACCATCGCCAGCAGAATGGTGGTGACAACATGACCGTGCCCCCTGTCGCTCAGCACCCCGAACACGGACATCGGCGCGGTGGGCTGTATGACTATCACGCCGTATAAGATAAGGTCCCAAAGCGTAAGCGTGCGCCTGAGGCGCGGCGCGCCGGCGGTCGTTTCGGTCGTCATGGCGTCTATGGTATCATTTCATCTGCAAGGTGTAAATTTTTTGGCGCAGGCTGATAATTATGGAAATAATCGGAGCCGACCTCGGCGGGACCAATTTCCGCGCCGGGCGCGTGCGGGGAAAAAAAGTGATTCAACCGGCCTCGTCTCCCGTGAACGCCGGCGCGGCGCAGGACGCGGTGCTGGAGGAGTTGTACCGGCTGCTTGACGCCGTAATGTCGCCGGAAGTCAAAGGCATCGGCGCGGGCGTGCCCGGCGTGGTGGACCTGGCGGAGGGAACCGTCTACGAAGTGCAGAATATTCCCGCGTGGAAAAAAGTCCCGCTCAAAGCGCTGCTGGAAAAGCGCTACCGTGTTCCGGCGTACGTCAACAACGACGCCAACTGCTTCGCCGCCGGAGAAAAATATTTCGGCAAAGCCGCCGGTTTCGGCTCGGCGGTCGGCCTGACGATGGGCACGGGGCTGGGCGCGGGAATAATAGCCAACGGCAGGTTATATTCCGGCGCGAATTGCGGCGCGGGCGAGTTCGGCATGATTCCTTATAACGGGCGCAATTACGAGTATTTTTGCAGCGGCCAGTTTTTCAGGGATGTACATAACACCACCGGCAAGGCCGCGTTCGGGCGGGCTTTGCAGGGCGATGCCGGCGCGCTTGAAATGTTCGCGGAGTTTGGCTCGCACGTGGGCGAAGCGCTCAAGATGATAATGTACGCCGTGGACCCGGAAATCATAATACTGGGCGGCTCGGTCAGCAAGGCGTATCCGTTTTTCAAGGAAGCGATGCTTGATTCGCTGCGCTCCTTCGCCTGGTCGCGCGCGCGCGATAATGTACGAATAGAAGTTTCGGACACCGAAAACAGCGCCATTCTGGGCGCGGCGGCGCTTTATTACGACGCGCTGGGAAAAATATGAAACTCGCGGCGGCGGCGCTTATATCGCTTATCGCTGCGGCGACGGCGGTTGCGGGTCCTCCGTTTTTCACCGACGACCCCGAACCGGCGGGACCGGGGCATTGGGAGTTTTATCTGGCTTCGCAAATCGCCAAAACCGACGACGCGAACACAGGCACCGCGCCGCATATCGAAGTAAATTACGGGGCATTGCCGGGCCTTCAACTGCACCTGATAGCGCCGCGGGCTTTCAACCGTCCCGCGGGCGAGGCGGCAAATTACGGTTACGGCGACACCGAGCTTGGCGTGAAATACCGGTTTCTTGGCGAAACGGCTTCGCGTCCGCAGTTGGGCGTTTTTCCGTTGGCGGAAATTCCGACCGGCAACGCGGACCGGCAGTTGGGAAGCGGACACGTTCAACTGCTGCTGCCGCTATATCTGCAAAAAAGCTTCGGCCCCTGGACCACTTACGGCGGAGGTGGCTACTGGATTAATCCCGGCGAAGGCAACAAAAACTGGATTTACACGGGTTGGCTTTTGCAGCGCATTTTGTCGCAAACGCTGACGCTGGGGGGAGAAATTTTCCACCGCACGCCTTCCACCGCAGACGGCAACAGCAGCACCGGATTCAACATCGGCGGGCAGTGCAATTTCACTGAGCAATACCATCTGCTGTTTTCCGGCGGGCGGGATTTTTCCGGCCCGAATAATTTCACCGGCTATCTGGCGCTTCAATACACTTTATAAGTGAAAAGGCCCGCGCCATGCGGGCCTTTTTCCTGAAACCTTTCCGGCAATCAATTGAATATTTTCAGGGAAATAAGCAGCGCTATCATAACGCCCAGTATTGATTCGCCGGCAATGAGGCCGGATGCCAGCGGGATGATATACATGTCCGCGGCTTCCTTGTTTCTGCGCTCTATCGTGCGCGCCGCCAGCGCGCCGATGAACATGGACAGCGAGTTGTAAAACGGTATCACCATCGAAAGGCCGAGCCCGGTCGCCGACGGGACGAATTTGCGGTGCTTTTCGGAAAGCCGCATTTCCAGAAGCGGCAGAATTATCCCCAGCGCGCCGCCCACGCACATTCCCGCAAGCGCGGTGGGATGCAATGAATGCACACCCGCCGACAAAAGCCTCGCCACCGCCGCCCACACCTGCGCGGAGGGAGCGGGCCATTTGTCGGTGCCGAGAGCCGCCGCGTTGGGCACCAGCAGATAAAACGCCGGCACGACTATGAGCGTTCCCGCGAATATTCCGGCAAACTGCGACCAGAACAGCTTGCGGGTATTTGCGCCCAGCAGATAGCCGGTTTTGAGAGAGGTCAGGAGGTCGGCGGAAGAGGACGCGGCGTTGGCGGTGACGCTGGCCGTCATCAGATTGGTGACCATGTTGCTGGGCGCCAGCGCGCCGAAGGTAAGCTGGGTTATCTTGCCCATGGCGCCCATCGGGGTTATATCCGATTCGCCGGTGGCGCGGCAGGCCACTATTGCAAGAAAAAAACTCATCGCCACGGCAATCACGCCCATGAACAGCGACGTGTTGAAAGCGTAATGCAGCACCAGAATGCAGCCCAGCCCCGATACCAGCACTCCCGTCACGAACCATGAGCCGGGCACTTCCACATGCGCAATCGGGTCGTACTCATCGCAATCCTTTTTTTTGCCTAAAATGGACGACAGCCCGCTGAAAGCGCGCAGCACTGTTTTCCACTGCATGCCGAACAGCAGCAGCCCCGAAGTCACCATCATGGACGCGCCTGCCCAGGTGCTCCAGCGCACTATCGCGCTATATCCCAGATGCGTCGAATCTATCGCGCCGAGCGCCACCATTTTCGGCGCTAGCAAGGCGTAGTTTATGACGGCGCCCAGCAGCAGCGACCAGGCTATTTTCCAGCCCATTATCGCGCCGGCGGCTATCATGATGGCGCTCATATCGAAAGAAATCGTCCAGTCCGCAAGCGGACGCCCGCCCAGAGTGAAAGGTGCAAGCGGCATCTTATCGGGCATCTTCATGAGGTCAAGCGGGAATTTAAGCGACAGCGGCCAGCGGGGAATGCCCGCATCGCGCAGCCACGCTATGACGCCGCCGATAAGCCCGCCCAGTCCCAGCAGGCGCGCTTTTTTTATCGCGTCGCCGCCTTTTGAGTGGAGGCTTCTCAGCGTCTCCGCCGCGGCGATGCCGCTGGGAAAGCGCAACTGCTCGACATTTATCATCTGGCGCTTCATCGGTATGGTCATGAACACGCCGAGCGCGGCGAGAAATATTGTCCACAGCGTGAGCGTGAACCAGTGCAGCTGCGTTCCGGTGATAATAAGGAGAGCCGATATCGCCGACACCATGGTGCCGCCGGTGGAATACCCCGCCGAAGAGGCGGTGGTCTGCATGCAGTTGTTTTCCAGCATGGACATCTCGGTGGTGAACCAGCGCGGGAACAGGGCCATCAGCATTTTATTGAGAGAAAACGAAAGTATGCACGCCGTTATCGCCACGCCCAGCGCCCAGCCGGTTTTGAGGCCGACATAAAGGTTGGAAAGCGACATGAATCCGCCCAGCACCGCACCCATGAGCACCGCGCGCAGGGTAAGCTGCGGCGCATTGTCGCCCTGATAGACGTTCTTGTACCAGTTCTGCTCCGCCTCGGTGAGGCAGGCGAACTTTTCTCCTGAGAATTTGTCGTTTTGCGGCTGGACTGCGGTTTGCTGCGTTCCGGCGGGAGCGGCGGGGTCTGTCTGAGCGGTGGACATTTGGGATTTTTCTCCGTGCAGATTTATGCGAATCCCCGGCGCGGCTGCCGCCGGGGATTCGCGAATTACCGGTTAATGCTGTTCGCTGCCGGACGCGGACGCGCGGGCCGCCAAGATGGACGTAACGAGCATGAACAACCCGAAAACGCCCATCACCCCGCCGGCGAAAAGATTCAGGTTGGTGTCGGCGCCCGGCTTCAACGGCAGTATCAGCCCCGTAACTACGAGTATCAGGCTGAATATCAAAAACAGCAGTCCTATCGGAAACCGCAGGTCGTCAAGAAGTGTGTCTAGCATTTTTCACGTCCTCCCTTAATGGAAAATATAGTTCAGCGCCAGCGTCATCGCCAGCACTCCCGCCGCCAGCGAAACGGGCCTGAGATACCAGCGCGTCTCGGTCTCCTGCGGGCGTTCCGTCAGGCTGTAGACGAGCCCGCGCATCTCTTCGTCCGGCCTGGGCTTTGTGACGAGGCTGACGATGACCGTCACGATAAAGCAGACAATCCACGCCGTAATCGCTATCGCGAACGCCTGTCCCATCGTGGAATGGAATTCATGCAGCGGGGACATGGAGCCGGGCAGCAGCCAGCCGCCCTTGCCTTCCGCGGCGGTCAGGCCGTGGACAGCCGCCGCCGACGCGGTGCCGCCCAGCAGTCCGGTGAAAGCGCCGTGGCCCGTGGTGCGTTTCCAGAACATGCCTAGCAGGAACGTCGCGAAAAGCGGCGCGTTCACGAAGCCGAACACCAGTTGCAGCAGGTCCATGATGTTGTTGAAGCTGCGCGCGAGGTAGGCCGTCGCGATGGAAACGATTATGCCGGCGACAGTGGCTATCTTGCCCATGCGCAGGTAATGCTCGTCAGTGTCGTTTTTATTGATGTGGGCCTGATAAATGTCGTAGGTCCACACCGTGTTGAACGCGGTGACGTTTCCGGCCATTCCCGACATGAAGGAAGCCATCAGCGCGGTAAGTCCCACGCCGAGCAGTCCGGACGGGTAGAAATGCGCCAGCATGGTGGGCAGCGTCATGTCGTAATCCATGCGCCCGTCGGCCTTGAAGGGAAGCGCGAAATCGCCGCCCATCTTCGTCATGGTGATGGCTATAAGTCCCGGCAGAATGACCACGAAGGGCATCAGCATTTTAGGGAACGCCGCGATTAGCGGAGTGCGCTGCGCGGCGGACATATTTTTCGCCGCCATGGCGCGCTGCACCAGCAAAAAGTCCGTGCACCAGTAGCCGAACGAAAGCACGAAGCCCAGCCCCATCACCATGCCGAACAGTCCTATGCCCATGGGATTATCGTTGGCGGAGCCCATGTACTGCCAGGTATGCGTCATGACAGGCTGCAACTGCGCCTGCATTCCGCTCCAGCCGCCCACGCGCCGCAGTCCCGCGTACACCAGCGGGGTGATGCCCAATACTATAAGGAAGAACTGCAAAACTTCGTTATATATCGCGCTCCGCAGCCCGCCGGTGAACGTGTACACCGCCACTATGCCGGCGGAAAGCAGCACTGAAAAGCCGAAATCCCAGCCCAGCAGTACCTTGAGGAGAATGGCCAGCGCGTACAGCGATATGCCCGACGAGAACACTGTCATCGTCGCGAACGAGAAGGCGTTTAGCAGGCGCGTTTTCTCGTCGAAGCGCAGGCTGAGGTATTCCGGCACCGAGCGCGCGCGGCTGCCGTAGTAGAACGGCATCATGAACAGGCCGAGGAAAACCATCGCCGGTATCGCGCCGACCCAGTAAAAATGCGCGGTCATAATCCCGTATTTCGCGCCGGAGGCGGCCATGCCCAGCACTTCCTGCGCGCCGAGGTTGGCCGAGATGAAGGCGAGGCTGGTTATCCAGAGCGGGATGGCGTTCTTGCCGCCCTGTCCGCCGAGGAAGTCCGTGCTGGACTTCACCTTGCGCTTGAGCAGGATTCCTATGGATATCACGAACAGGAAGTATATCGAGATGACGACATAGTCTATAAAACTAAGCTGCATTTTTTATCCTCCGTCGAGAGTATCGCCGGCCTGCCCGGCGCATGGCGCGCGCAAAGAACTTAACAGGCCCTAAGATTTTACAAACTTTAGCGGCCCAGTCCAGAAATATTTTGTGTGGAATCCGGTTTGTGAAAAGCGGAAAAAAGTTCTCCGCTATACTGACAGACTTGGCTCATTATCCCGCTGCATGGAAAGCCTTTTTAAGCGAGGAAATAACGATACAGGCAAAAGTGAGAACCCCGAAAGCGCAAACAATAGCCGCGCCGGTCGGCAAATCGAAACGCGCGGAGGCGTAAATGCCCGCCAAGCTGGTGAGCATGCCCATTGTCCAGCCCGCCGCCAATCTGGGCGTGAACCCCCGCACAAGCAGCACGGCGCAAAAGGCCGGAATCACAAGAAATGAGAAAACCAGCAGCACGCCCGCTATCTCAACCGAGCTGGTTACCACAAGCCCGAATGCCGCATAGAACAGAAAATCCCACCACCGTATTGAAACGCCGTTCTTTTCCGCGTCGGCGGGCCGGCTGGAAATAAGCATGAATTTTTTTCTGAAGACCCAGTGGAAAACGCCGATAAGTCCGTACAGAAACAACGTCTCCATAATCTGGCGCCAGCTCACAAAAAGAATGTTTCCGACGAGCATTTCCTTTATGTGCTGAGACTCGCCCGGTATCCTTTCCAGCGCCAACACAGAAGCGGCGGCGCACACCACATAAGCTATGCCTATAACGGCCTCCTGCGAGACGCCGTTGCGCTGGCCGCGCGTCAGCGAGAAAAGCACCGCGCCCGCGAGAGTGAAAAGAAGCGAGAATACATATGACTGCGTCGTATGCAGCGGGAACCCTGCCAGCACGGCGGTTATGCTTCCCAGCGCGGCCAGCTGCGCCAGCGCGAGGTCAACAAAAATTATCCCCCGCTCCAGCACATGGATGCCGAGATACGCATGTATTCCGACGAGAATAAGGCATGCCACGAACGGCGCAAACATCAAATTGAACATGAAAACTCCTTTGATTGAAGTTGGGTTCACGGGCGGCGGGACGCCGCCCGTGAGCCCTATAACCGCTATTTCCTGAAAGCTTCCTCCAGTCTAGTTACGATATAATCCATAAACTTCTCATAAGTTTCCGTGCCCTTAACACCGCCTGCGCTCACAGGCACCGCCGCCACATTGACGCCGGTTTTTTCCGACAGCGAGCCCGTGGTTTTCCCGTTGAAATAAGTTTCGCACAGGATGGCCTTTACTTTTTCGCGCCTCATCATATCAATCAGCGACGCGATATGCGAAGGCGACGGCGGTATGCCGGGTTTCGGTTCAATATGCCCGGCAATTATCAGATTGAACCGTTTCGCGAAATAAGGCCACGAATCATGATAAACCACGATTTTATATCCGGCATACGGCTCGAGCCGTTTCTGCCATGCTTTGAGCTTTGCGGCTATTTCCTCGCTGAACGCCTTCGCGTTTGCGTTATAATCCTGCGCGTTTGCGGGGTCAATTTGCGATAGCCTTGCCGCTATTGTTTTTGCGATAACAGCAGCGTTTTGCGGGTCAAGCCAGTAATGCGGGTTGCCGAAAGCGTGAATGTCGCCCATGGACATGTCTATTTTACCGGACGGCACTTGCAGCTTTTCGATATCCGCTGAAGCGTCTATCTCGCCGGAACCGCCACGCATGATTTTGTCGTTTTTCGCCGCAATCATCAGCGCGTCGGCCCACATGTCCAGTTCCATGCCTATCCGTACGAAGACATCGGCATTCCTGAGCGCCATGACCATGCTCGGCCTGGCTTCCACATAATGCTGGTCCTCGTCGCCGGAAGTCAGGCTTTTGACAGTCACATGCCTGCCGCCCACTCTGGCGGCTATATAGGCGAGGTCCTGGCTGCTGGCGACGATGTTTTTAACAGCGGTCGCGGGTTTCGCCCATATTGATGACGGCAGGCAAAAGATTGCGGCGATTAAAATGATTTTTTTAAGCATATTGGTCTCCTTGTTTTATCGCATCAGCTCATGCTGTGCGTATGGGGTCCTATGCCGAAAATAAGCTGGAACCAGCATTCGTTGACGGGATTGCCTTCAATGTTTCTGTGTTTGTACTGCACGCGCGCCGAGAACATCTCATTGAAGTTATAGGTAGCTATGCCGGAAACAGCCCGCTCAATAGTGTTTTGCTCATACGGGCTTTCAGCATAGTCAAACCTGCTCCCTATTTCCCACTCCTTGTCAAACCGCCAGCTCAGGTAGCTGTAAAAACCGCGCCTGTGAAGCTTCTCGTTGGCCAGTTCACGTGCAAGATAGAAATACTCGCTCTGGAAGGTCAGCCGCGAGTGCGCGCCGGGCCACAGCCTGAAGGCAAGGTCGCCGCCCCATACCGTCGCATTATCCGTATGCAGCGAATGGAAAGGACCACGCCCCCTTGCCATGCTTGCGCCGAACTCCAGTTCGCTTTTCGCGGATGGAGCAAACGACGACCGCAGCCTTCCGGTGAATATCCCGTCAGAGAATCCGAAAACTGAACTTTCATCGGGAGTATTGGTCTTCACTGTGACAGGGGTACCGTTTATGTCGTTGACTGTCGCGTCCTGCATCACGGGTTCCGGCGCGTCATTTTTCCACGCCCCGGCTTCCGCTTGCAGGAAGAACGGCAGCGGCAAAGTGTAATTCAACGCGGCACCCTGCCCCACAAGCCCTTCCTCGCCGAAGAAAGCCGTCAGCGCGGCGGGCCGGTCAACTGTCGGAAGCGAATGCGGATGGAGACTGTTTATTTTGCCGAAGTTCACTCGCACCCTGCCGGCTTGCGCCGATAAGCCGTCCGCCAGCCTTTCAAACGTCAATTTGGCTTCGTCAACGCCGGTATGATAGCCGCCGCCCTCTTTCTCTGCCGCGATAATCGCGTCGGCTTTGATTTGGGGATAGACATAGCCCTGCAAAGCCAGTTCGACTTCACGCACTGCGAACTGATTCCTGGCAGGGTCACTTCTATCGTCGGACACATAGCCGTACATGTTCCCGATTATGCTTATGTCCGGCAAACGGTTTGCAGGCGTGGCTGCCGGCGCCGACTGTTGGCCATAGGCCAGCGGCGCGGCAAACGACACTATGAAAAAAATACTCTTGCGCATGAGCACCTCTCGAAATAATTTAATCTGCGACAAACACGCAGAACTGAAACGCGCTGTCGCGTTCCATGAATTTTTGTGAATTTTCGGTATGTTTATAACCGAGGAGGCGCTCTTGGAGAAATCGGGTTAAAAACGGAAATTACCACAACTGTCGGAAAGATGCAAAAAAAAGCAGGAACCGGCGCCATGAGCGGCGCCAGGCATATAGAAACAGGAGAAAAGCCGATGCTGCCGCGCAATGCGCAGCATATCTGACAATCATTGTCCGTCAAATCTTTATGGACAAAACCATGTCCCGCGAATACGGCAACAAACACCAGTACAAAAAATAATGCCGTTTTGCATGCGGTTTTTTTAAGCATATGTTCTCAGAGCCTGTCCGGTTATTATACAAAATAGGCAGCGGAGTCGGAAAAGGAACCACGGTATCTTTCGGGATACCGCAAAAAACGGAATGAGAATCATTTGCGCGTGTACATAGCTATCGGAGTAATCTCCCAAAAGGGGTTGAAATAATGTATAGTTTATTAGGGGGTGTTTTCGGAAACACATCAGTTGGCAACTCTGTTCGCCGGCAAACGGCGCGGCGCATGATAGCGTTTGCTTTCGGCTAATAACTATCCTGTTTCACAGGAGAGCTGGTCAAAAACGTTTCTGGGAAAGATGTTTTTATTATCCACGACGACGCCTTCCAATGGGTGAATCGTTCGTCCGGACACGGCGGTGCATGCGGCGGGAATGTGGACTGCATCATTTCCACGCTTCCGTGCTCTTCCATTGATTTCGAGGCTTTTCTCCGGCTGTCCGTCCTGCCGCTGCTCAAGAAGGACGGCGTTTTTGTCCAATATATGCACACTCTTTCGTTTTTGAGGGGCTTCCGGCTCCGCCCCGTTTTGGAAAAGCATTTTGCCGCGGTGGATTCCGAACTCGTCCTTAGCAACATCCCGCCCACCATGGTCTACACATCAGTATTGTGAAAAGACTAATAATGGCGTTTATCGCTGCATCTTTTTTTGCCGTCAGCAACGGCGCGGGCGAGTCTCCCGCGCAAGCTCCCGCCGCGCAGGCGGTTCAACAGACTGATGCGGCAAGTCAACCGCAAGACGTGAATAGTATCGCCGGACAGCAACCGCCTCAAACCGCCTGCTTTGGAAATAAAGCGGACAGCCCTCTTTCCGCGCACAAGCTGAATTATTTTGCCATCAATCAGTGGCCCGGAAACGACAATGCCCAGGTCAAGTTTCAGATAAGCATGAAGTTCCGTCTGCTGGAGCCGAACTTGTATGTTCTCAAATATAATCTTTTTCCGGCTTATGTCGCCTATACGCAGAAATCCCTGTGGAATGTCGGACAACCCTCAGCACCTTTTGAGGAAAGCAACTATAACCCTGAGTTTTTTCTGGATTATCCGGTCAACGCCGCGATACTGGGAGCGTTCAAACTGCGCAACATAGTCATAGGCCTTCTTGAGCACGAATCCAACGGTCTCGCCGGAGCGCAGTCGCGAAGCTGGAACCGGCAATATGTTCTGCTCAATCTCGGCCTTGAATCGGAGGAAAAACCGGGAATA
The DNA here is from genome assembly GCA_028688475.1 of Elusimicrobiales bacterium. Classification (GTDB taxonomy): domain Bacteria; phylum Elusimicrobiota; class Elusimicrobia; order Elusimicrobiales; family Elusimicrobiaceae; genus JAQTYB01. The sequence continues at coordinate 6,418 of JAQTYB010000009.1, read as the reverse complement.
ACCGGCTCTTTTATATCGGACAAGGCGTTATTGCATATCAAACTCTGGGAAGCATCAGGTTATTGCGAACAAGATGGCTATCTTCAATCTATCGGCAGCGGCGCCGGATTTCTTGACTATATGGGACGGGGGGAAATAGGAGCCAGCGTCAGGAATTTTCTATGGGGCGGCTTTTTAAAAGACCACCAGTTAGATATTAAAACGCCTATATTCCGCGATGCGGGCAAACCTTCCTATGAAGTGCAATTCCGCCAGCGGATACCGGATATGAATTTTGCGTTTTACCTGCAATACTGGTATGGCTACGGAGAAACCCTGCTGCGGTTCAACCAGTTCGGACACAGAGGTTTTGCCGGACTTTCTTTTTCTTATTAACCTGAAAGTTTCAGTTGATTGCGAGAACCGAGACGTAAAAGGGCGAAATGGATTCGGCTTAAAAAAATGCGAGCAGGCTCGTTGCCTGTGAGCAGCTTTTTTGAGTCGGAGCCATGAAGCCGTTTTATGTCGAATTCCGCAATCAACTGAAACTTTCAGGTTAAACCCTTGCTCGACTTACATGCGTCTGGGAGGATGCGGGCACGTCGAGTTGCGAAAGAAATAGTACAGTTTTAAAAATGCTAGCATTAGTCCGGCTGCACGGCGCCTATGGCAAAAAAACGTGCAGTTGATTTATGACGCTAAAATTCCCAACCACTTCATTTTTCGAAAGCGAACGGACTCTCTTATATGACGACGATTCCTGTTGCGCTAACCAGAAAATCGCAGTTGGATTCCGGAATTCGACGGCGGCTGCCGGGACATTTCTTTGCAGAAATTTCTCGCGAATAGCTACAGCTATTCGCTCCAAATTTTGCGTCGAACTGTCCTCGGCATCCACCGTCTCGGTTCTCGCAGCCAACTGCGATTTCCGGGCTAATAACAGTTGGCGGATGCTTTTGATTTTTGCGTTTGCCCTCGCCCTGCGCCTGTTTTTCCTGTATCAATGGTCGAACACTCCTTATTATGCCAATCCGCACGTGGACGCATGGGTTCATAAGGATTGGGCGCTTGCAATACTGTCCGGCAGATTTTTAAGGGAGCGCGCGTTTTATCAATCGCCTTTTTATCCTTATTTTCTGGCCGGCGTTTATAAAGTTTTCGGCGTGAAAGACAGTATGATGTTTTTGCTGCAAGCGGCGGCTTCCGCGTTCACCTGCCTCTTGATTGCGCGGATAACAGCGCGTGTTTTCGATGAAAAAGCCGGTTTCTTCGCTGGGCTGCTGGCCGCTGTCTACAAACCGTTCATATTTCAAGCCGCATTATTATTGAAAGAAACGTGGGTTATTTTGGGGATGTCGTTGCTATGCCTGTCGGCTTTGCGGGCAGGCGATTCAGCGAATCGCCGAGATTCGTTCTTGTGCGGCCTTGCGACTGGATTTACCGCGTTGTCGCGCGGGAATGCGCTGCTGCTGGTTCCGCTGGTTCCGCTTTTCTGGTTCTGGGAAAACCGGGATTGGCGCGCCACCATGCGGCGTCTTTGTCCGGCGTTTGCTCTGGGCATAATCCTGCCGATATTGCCGGCGACTCTGCATAATTATATGGCCAGCCGCGACTTTGTGCCTATAAATTATACGGACGGATTTGTCTTTTATATGGGCAACAATCCGCGTCTGGCGGGCTCTACGGACTATCCGCCGGGCATTTCCTCAGCCCCGTTGGAAGAGGAGGCGCAGACTGCTCAAATAGCGGAGCTGGAAGCGGGACATAAACTGAAACCGTCGGAGGTATCCGCGTTCTGGTTCAGGAAAGGGCTGCTGGAAATTGCAAACCATCCCGCCGACTGGTTCGCCCTGAACTGGCGCAAGCTGCGGTTTTTCTGGAACTGGTTCGAGCCGCCGGACGAATATGCCGCGGATTTTATCGCGCGCAATTTCGGCACCGTGCTGTCCTGGCCGATTTTGGGCTACGGATTGGCCTGCACATTGGGATTGTTAGGCATGTTCGCATTCGCGGGAGGCAACCGGAAAGGCATATTTTTGTGTTTATGCGCGGCGGCGTATGCGCTTTCAGTTCTTGTTACATTCATATCGGACCGCTACCGACTGCCGATGGTGGTATTCCTGCTGCCGTTTGCGGGCGCATTGCTGGCACGATTGACCGAACGGGAATTCCATGCAAACTTGCGCGGTTTTGCCGTACGCGCTTCTTTGGCGTTGCCGCTCGTATCGCTTTGCTGGCTGCCGCCTTTGCAAAATCGAAAAAATATAGAAGCGCAGGCGTGGTCGCAACTGGTTTCCATGTACTTTGTAGACGGAAAATACGAGAAGTCGGTTGCCGCGCTGGAGAATGCTTTCAAGGCCAACCCCGCGCGTGTCTATCCGCAGGCGATACTGGATGGCGCAGCCTCATGCGAGCGGTTGCGGCTGCCGCGGCGGGCGTTACTGTTTTACAACGAAGGCATAGCGCGTTACCCGAGCAATCCTGATTTTCACTCCAACAAGGGCGCGCTGCTGTTCGAACTGGGCGATAAAAGCAATGCTGTCGCCGAATTGAAGCGGGCCATCGCGATTGCGCCCGGTTTCGCGCCCGCGTACAAGAACCTGTCCATTATCTATGCATTATCAGGTGACAAATCCCGTACCCGCGCCACACGATAAAGCGGTCGGGGCGAACGCTTGGATTCTGTCCGCCTTACTGGCGGCATTCTTCGTGGTGCTTGAACTGCGCCACCCCTACTATTTCCTTCAGGACGACAACCGCGTCCATTATCTTGGCTATCTGGCCCATAACTGGCGCGCATTGATTAGCGGCAGTTTGGCTCTGTTCAATTTTCATCAGTTTTTGGGCACGCCGTTCCTCGCCATGGGGCAAACGGCAACCCTTTACCCGCCTGCATACCTCGCCGCTGGATTGAGCAAACTGTTATTCGGACATATTTTCGCCGCGGTAGACATCTATATAATACTGCACCTCGTAGCCGGCGGACCTGCGATGTTCCATTTCCTGAAAAAAACCGGCGTGGGCGGCAGGGCGGCTTTCCTGGGAGGTCTGGCATGGCCGCTTAACGGTTTTGCGGTATACATGAGTTCCAACTGGCCCGTTGTTTGCCCTGTGGTTGTTTATTTCCCGCTGATGCTTTTGTTCTCAACGCTGGTGCTGGAAACAGCGGGCGGATTAGCGGAAATCTGCGCGCTGACGGCGGTGAGGCTGGGGCTTTTCTACACCGGCTATGTGCAGTATTTCATCTACTGCGTTGTTTTTGAAACGTTATTTCTGCTGCTCTGCGGATTTTTCAGCGGCAAAAAACCGGGGCGTGCCGCCTTGCTGCGTTACCTGTCAAGTCATATCCTGACCGCAGCGCTGGCTCTGCCGCTATTGCTGCCTATGTGGCATCTGGCCCGGATTTCGGCTGACAGAAGCGTTCCGCTTCCTTATTCCGATTTTGCCTCCGGCAGAAATAAGTTGCTGTTATGGTTGCAAGGCCTGGTTTTGCCCATAAAAGCCGGCTGGATTTTACGAAGCGAAATTTTTAGCCGGATTTTCCGCCGACACTCCTGGCTGGATGCTTTTCTGCCGTGCTACGCGCATGTGGGATGGGTAATGGCGTTTTTCGCAGTCCGGTCGCTTGCGCCGCGCAATTTCAAAACTCTAACCCCGCAAGCCAAATCGGCGGCGGCGCTGCTTGCGATAGCGCTGGTCTGGTCCGTCGGGCTCATTAACAAGATACTTTATGTCATCCCGATAATGAACAGGTTTCGTTACAACTTCAAATTAGTGCTTTTTTCCGATTTTCTGCTGATCGCCCTGGGCGTGGCGGGCTATGCCGTTTTCGAGTCGCGCCGCGCGCACAAGACAACCGTTTTCACGGTTGCGCTGGCGCTGACCATATCAAACTTCGCGTTGCTTTATTTGGCATTGCCGCCCAGAAATTTCTCAAACTTTGCGGAGAAAGTGCCGCTGCGCATACCTCTGCCCGGTCCCGACACTTCGGGCAGAATCCTGGCCATCGCTCCCCCGAATTCCGACATGGTCAACGGCACCGCTCTGCCAACCACCGATTATTCGGGGCTGGTTGCCTTCAATTATGCCACGTTATGGGGTTACGATTATTTCGCGGGTTACCAGGTATTGGTGCCGAAACCAAATGCCGAAGCAACCGGCTATCTTGCCGCTCCGGCGGTTGCTCCCGTGAAATCCGGCGAACTGGCTGGGATGGCGCCGCATTTGCGCTGTTGGGGGGTGCGGCGGTACATAGTGGCAAATTCCTTCCTTCCGGTTTATGAAAAAGATTTTGCGGCTCTGGACATGCGCCGCGAATGGAACGACGCAACCCGCACTATTTTTCTGGACCCGCATGCGCGTCCGCCGGTTTATCTGCCGGGCACGAACGACGGCCTGGGTCTGGAATACCGTTTTTCAGTCAACAGCGTATTCATTTCAAAAAAAAGCGGCCCCGCCGCCGTGGCGGTGGCGAATGTGCTCTATAACCCTTTTTTCAACGCGCTGGTAAACGGTGTGCGGGCGCAGGTGGAACCGAATGCGGACGGACAACTTTCAATCGCTATGCCCGCAGGCCGTGCCGATGCCGAGATTTATTACCGCGATCCCTGGTTCGAGACGGGGCTTTTATTGTCGGGGTTGGCTCTTGCGCTTTTCGCGGGCCTCGCATTCCGGTTATGACATGTCTCAGCCTGTTCACAATCTTCGCAGCGAAAGCGCCGCTTGCAGCAGAATACGGAGATTGTGAACAGGCTCTAAGGCGGTGCTAGCCTGAAAGTTTCAGTTGCTTGCGGAATTCGACGTAAAATAGCTTCATGGCTCCGACTCAAAAAAACTGCTCACAGGCAACGAGCCTGCTCGCATTTTTTTGAGCCGAATCCATTTCGCTCTTTTACGTCTCGGTTCTCGCAATCAACTGAAGCTTTCAGGCTAGGCGAAAAGGGCAGAAAAATAGCCCTGCATGGCAAAGTGCCGGAAACAGGGCTATTATTACCGGATGCACCAGAGTTACGCACTCAGATGCCAAACTGGCTCCGCAAACTGGACGATGTCCGCAACTGCTGCATGAGCCTGCCATATGCATAAACCCAGAAATTGATAGCGAGAAACCGAGACGAAAAAGGGCGAGGCAGATTCGGCACAAAAAAGTGCGAGCAGGACTGTTGCCTGTAAGCACTTTTTTGTGCCGGAGATGCGAAGCCGTTTTTCGTCGAATTCCGCTGCTCAACTGCAATTTCTGGGTAAGTACCCAACCTCCCCTCACCCATATTTCCCACCGGTATTTTTTAACGCGGTTTATATTGTATCGCGGTTTATATATTGGGAAAACACCTGACAGAATATGTTAAACTAGCTTTAATACATTATAGAAAGCACGTTTCATTTCCTCAAGAGAAACCGCATGAAACCAAATTTGCGCCGCCTCTTCATAGGTTTACTTGTCTTAACACCGCTGTTGGTGGTTGCTCACTCACAGGCGTCGAATGCTACACAGGACACCAAGTGGGACAGCACCTCAGATAATGTCCTTGAATTTCCGCCTAAAAAAAGAATGCGGAAGTCCGACTTCGGCGACGACATACTTTATATGCGCGGCGATGATTCGCTGAGTGCGTATTTCATAACACCTTCCTCATTATCGCTACTGCAAGAAGTGGAGAGACTTAAAAGACCAAAAGTGGCTAATTCTGAATGCACCGATGCCCAAATACAAGAGGGACGCCTTAAAAATGGTTGGGAGGCGGCCTGGGTCGCACAGACCTGCTTCAACAATAGGCCTTATCCGGAAATCGTTGTTGACATAGAAGGAGGGCATTATGGCATCTCCGGCAATGGACTCTCCATTTCCGAACTCCTTGAATACGCCGGCAGCGGTAAAATTATACCCCAGGAGCAGCGCGCGACACGGGCGGAACAGAAGAAGCGCAGAGAAAAACCAGATATTGCCACTCAACTCGACAGGCTTAGCGGAGGGCCAGCGATAAGACGATTGATATTGGTCACGTCCGCCATCCCTGTCATACTGCTTTTTGCCGGGGTTTTCCTGTGGCGCAAAGGGCGTGCCGCCAGATATTTTCTGATAACGCTATGGGTGATATATTTCCTGCTTTATGGGTGGCGGGGGATATTGTTGATTGTCATGTCAGGCCTTCTGGCGGGGGTCGGCCTTTTCGGTTTCCCGGATATTGTGACCCTAGTTATAATTGTGGCAGGATTAGCTTTGAGCATAGTATTAGCCCTAATTTTGTCACGTCGGCTTAAATCCCCGCGCTCTCCATAACAACCTGTTTAGAAAATAGGAGCAGCGATCATTTAGATTCCGCAGAAAAACCCCTTGTATTTTTTCAAGTGGCACTCATCTGATGTAATATTGCCTGTCAAGCCAAATAAGAATCGTACCGTAATCGTCGGTGCGAGATTTCTTTTTCCGTCTCAAGAC